>CAXQBA010000493.1:0-8198 GCA_964221885.1 Luminiphilus sp.
GGACGGCCTAAGACAGCTCTAAGATGCTGTTCAAATTGAGACGTAAC
The DNA here is from genome assembly GCA_964221885.1 of Luminiphilus sp. Classification (GTDB taxonomy): domain Bacteria; phylum Bacteroidota; class Bacteroidia; order Chitinophagales; family Saprospiraceae; genus Aureispira. Next base: position 48 of record CAXQBA010000493.1, read on the forward strand.
AATACTTTCTATGGTATGATGCCCTGAATTATGTGTTCTAGGTGCACTTTCATTGGTAATGATAGCACCCTCTTTATCAATGAAAAACTCAACGGCTAATAATCCGACCATATCTAAGGATTGAATCAGATCCATGGCTATTTTTTCTGCTTGATGAGCCTGAAGTGTTGATATGTTGGCTGGGCAAACGATATTTTCTACAAGATTCGCTTGTTCATTGAATACCATTTCAACAGCTGGGAAACATTTGATCTCACCTTCTATATTTCGTGCAACAACAATAGCGATCTCTTTATGAATGTTGACTTTTTGTTCTACAATGGATGCCGTATTCAATAATTTATCTATATCGCTGGCAGATTGAATGACCGCAACACCGCGTCCATCATATCCACCTTTTCGTGCTTTTTGAACAAAGGGATAGGAGAGTTGACCTTCTTGGATTGCATTGATGATATCATCAGAGCTATCGAAATACTCAAAAGGTGCCGTTGGTATATTGTTATCGACGTAAAATTGTTTCTGCAACCCTTTATCCTGTATCAATTTTAAAATACTGGGATCAGGATAGATGGTTAAACCTTCTTCCTGTAACTTGAACAGAGCATCTGTATTGACACTTTCGATTTCGAAGGTAAGAAGGTCCACCTGTTTACCGAATTCATAAACTGCGTCAAAATCAGTATGAGAACCCTGTATGTAATGATTCGCAATACCTCCTGCTGGACAAGAAGTTTCATTATCCATTACATAGGATATGATGCCCCATTTATTAGCTTCTTGAATCAGCATTTTTCCAAGTTGGCCACCTGCAATGATGCCTAATTTGAGATCAGATGTAGAGAGATTACCCATTTTTAATCATTCATTATTGATATAACGTTTCAAAGATAGCCAAAAAATTAGGAAAGTTATTTGAATATGTATGACTTAGTTGATAGGCTTACATATTGACTTTTTACTCCCTTTATACTATATTGAAATTATGGAAAATACATATGAATGCAAGGCCTGCGGTATGGCCGTAAAAGCACAGTGTGCGAAATGTGATACACCACTCGAACACGGAGAAATTCAGTTGGAAGATGGTAAGAAAGTACAAGTATCTAAATGCCCTAGTTGTGAAGGCATGATCAAATCACCACAGTGTTGTGGTGAAGATATGAGTTGTAGTTTATAATACTATCATTTCGACAATATTACAAGGTACTTGAAATTCGTTTCTTGTAGCCTGAAGCGGCATATATTATTGTGTCTGAGCATACCTTTACACTTGCTACAGCAAATGTGAGTTGAACTACATTGTTAGTGTTATAGAATTCAGCACCTATGAATAACAGCACATGGTTCGTTACGAGGTATATGTAGGGTAACGCGACGACACTTTTCATATTATACCCATTGAATATTCCAACTTCCCAATCCATCTTATCTTTTCTGTAGTCGATATAATGCACTAGTATACTTACTAAAATGGAGATCAATACAGCAGGAACTATAAGGCTGTAACCGATCAAAAGGGGGAATAAAGTACTTGGAGTTACCCACTCATCAGGTAGATGTATGATTTCTTTCATAGGGTCTTTCATCAAAACAAAAAGAAATAGAAAATGGATAAAGAGCCAAAATAACCACCATAGATCGACAAAACCCCAGTGTACAGAAACCAGTTTTTTCTTATCAATTGAAGCGTGTAGGGATCGAGCAAATTTAGTGAATACAATGATCAATATCATTTCACACCAGAACGTAAAAAAAAGTACATACAGATTCCAATTAAAATATAAGATGCCAATAAAGGCAATCGTATTGATGAGTACTGCCATACATAGCGAACGAAGAACTATCGACATACATTACTAGTTGAAATAAAAAACGTTTGTGGGTATTTACAATATAAGATAATTCAATATAATTGTCTATGTTTCACACCTAAGTGAATGATCCCCATTTGAATGAGATATTATGAATTCTAAATTAATAAAACAAAAAGGATAAGAGTTGTTGAAAATGATAGATACAGTTCAATGTTTTAGTCTAAAAAGAAAAACACTCATTTTAAAATGAGTGTTTTTACGGGGGTAATTGGTTTGCATTTGGGTTTTAATCTAATTCAATAGGATATCTTTGTATTTTAATGGTGCCTCTTAATGAGAATAAAATTAGATGTGTTACCATCTATTTACTATTTTTTAAAAAATTAGAAAGAACGTATAAAACACGAGAAGCTATGGAATCGTCAAACAAGGTCAAATACTTTATGGCTATATTTTTTTTGATACCTATTTTTTTTATTGGCTATGGTATTAAGTTTATGACAGATTATCGGAATGTAGATGAATATGGCGTGCACCTAGATGCCGAAGTAACAGGGTTCTACGAGTATGTAGATGAGGATGGTGAATCGTCGATTCAACCAATTGTAAATTATACTTTGACGAATGGAAAGGTAATCAGAGATACGCTTAATTACAGTTCATCACCTAATCCATATAAAGTGGGTGATACGATTGAGGTAATGCTTTTTGAGGATGATCTGGATACAGTTTTTATTCACTCCTCATTCTGGGGAATAACGTTTCCGTTGATTCTGATTGTATCTGGTGTACTATTTATGGCGTTTCTTCTATTTATTTTTAGAAGTAACCTGTCCTTTAAAAGGGATACAGAACCTTCAAATGATGATTCATCAGATAACAACATCTTCTACTCAGAATAAGGCATACCGTTCAGAAGATCCGTATTTAAAGTTTGTACGTAGGCTATATCTTAATAAAGGATTCTAAAAATCTCGTTCCATCAAGATTGTAGACTTCGATAAAATAGGTACCTCTCGGTAGCTTTTCAACAGATATCTGTTGATCTGTAAATACCCCATTTTGAACAGAGATACCTTGAATATTGACAATTCGGTATTCTACAATTGATTCGTTCGTTTCAATATATAATAGGCTAGATGTTGGAGATGGATAAATGATTAACTTGTCGTTTTGCACATCATTATTTGATAAAAATAAGCTCAAACTCGGATTGGTAGAGTTATGACAAGGTAATATTCGAATCTTGTCTTCTAGACCATTCGTGTCCTGACTGACATGAATAGCTAGGGTATCACCATTTGTATCGTATAGAAAATAACCCATACCGTTATAGCACCAAGACGTCGGATAGACTTGAGGGTCAAATATGATATCGACAGCATCACCGGGTCTGACAGCAATTGAAATATCCTCATTGTCCGCCCAAGCATAACTAAGATTCATGTGTGTGCCTGTGACAGTTAATACATTATTAACGTATACATCTAAATAGGCTCCACACCATCCTTGTCCCCAATAATCGAACATCTCAATGGTCATAACACCACACATGTCAGGTGTAGGACAGGCTAATACGCCGTAGACATTTTCAGGACCACCGCAGCCATGTGGATTCGGTTGTGTTGAGCAATCTCTGGCAGCTATTAGATTATTATTTGGATCATACAATTCGTATCTGCATTCTGTAAAATGGGAGCCATTGCGTCTGAATAAAAGGCTAATGACATCGTTAGGTTGAGCAGCAATAGTGTAGGTGTAGGGGCCACCGCCATTCGCTAAAGTAATGTCTGCCACATTGATGTTGTTGATACGGACAACCAATGAGTTCCCTTCCCAACCATCATGACCATGATCGTATAATTTAACAGTGTAGTCACATCTCGATGATGCTATTAGCGAACTAAGAATTAAAAGAGTTGTAAGTGCGTGCTTTATCATAATAGTCAGATTTATAATACAATATCTGATCATATGAATACATTCAAGAAGAAATTGTTGTCATTTTTTGAGGTTTATTAACATAAGACAACTTAACTCATATTAACCACGGAAACTATCAAGGATTGATTTCCCTTGTTTAATAATCTGTAACCATAAATTTAACGGAGTAATTTCCCTCGATTGATTGAAGGTGAACAATCACAAGCCCTGTGTATTTGGTTTTGAGTTCAACTTCTGCAAATACCTGGAAATGACTAGCCGATAGTTGATAGTCAATTAGAAGTTCCTCTCCGCTGATAGTGTATGCTCGAAGTGTGGGATTCGTTAATTTTTTGAAGACTTCAAGAGTGAAAATACCTTCGTTTGGATTGGGATATACACGGTCAATTGATGATTTAGTCTGGCAAATGTTATCAGAAACAAGTTGAGCGAAATCTTGTGGGGAAACAATCTCAACACCATCATTTAAATAGGACTTAATTTTAAGTAAGCTATCAACAGAATAGGACCATGCATGTACAGGAATTAATGAATATCCATCTTTACTACCAAGGTCTTTAGCTCCAGCATTTAATTTATCTGCAATACTTCTACAACTTTCATATCCACCCCAAAGATTATATTTTCCAGCAATGATCGGTTTCACACCGTCACACATGATTTGGCCGAAATATTTTCCGTAATTAGTGTAGTCATAGGTAAACAATGCATCTACATGATCTTGCTTTGTATATTGATACACATTATGGAATGTGTTTTCGGTTCCAATAATATTAATAATTCTAAGATCAGCTTTTTCCATGTATTTGTCCAATATTTCACACTCCTCATCAAGCTTATTATAGAATCTTGGAAATAGGTAGCTTCTCCCTGAAGGTCCCGCAACAAAATAATCATTGCCTGTAGTTGTGTTTGAGGCGAGTGAATAGATTTTTCTCAAGACAGTTGGTGCAAGCTCTGACATAGTCGGAGGAGCGGTCCATCCAATAGGAATTATGCCTCTATTTGGATTTAAAAACCAACGTGGGTCTTCCGCAAAAATATTTAATAACCATTGGATATTATCCCCATCTGACATGAGGAAACAAGCGATGTGTTTATCCTCAATTTGAGTATTTTGAAGCTGCAAGGGTTCTTGCTTAGTATCAGCATCAAAATTGGTAAGTGTTGATAAATTAAATGCCCAATCGGCTGGTAAAACGCCAATATCATATTCAGAGGCTTTACGAATCGTCTGATATTCATCGTCACCCCATCCAAGGAGATGAGCGTGAGGGTCCATTCGTTCGAATGCTCTCTTGGTTAAATCGCCATGTATATCTGCATAAAAATGAAGGGCATTACAAAAGATTGAATAATCACCCAAGAAATGACCTTTTTCCTCTTTTTGATAAATGATAATTTTTTTTGATAATTGATCGCTGAATTGGTCTAACACCCAGTTTTCATCTTTTCCACGAACATCATACATCATTTGAAAGCCCAATGAGTCAACTAATGGTTGTAATGATTCAGGTACCGTGATACATTTTGTTATGCCAGCAATCGATATGGCTGCATTACTCGAATTATCAAAGGCATTACAGAGAATATAGCCATTGAATGAGGATGAAAATCGCAGCAATAAATCAACTAGTTTACCACTTAGCGAATCGATAGCCGTAACTTCATAGTTGTCAACTAGATCATCTTGCCAAATGGCAGAACCTCCACCCCGATTACGAAAGATCATCGGTTTTTCTTTAGCTACAATTCCTTGAATACTCTGAATTAGAAAAAGCTCCTCATCGGTGTGGTCGTTATCGTATACAATGTATAGTGTATCGGGAATTGATGAACTTGGAAAGTTACTTGATGGAATTCTGTCAATTTGGCAAAAAGAGACAGAAACCTTACAACATACAAGTAGTATGAATGTTATGAGAATTTTAGTTTGCATCAGGTAAATTATTGACTAAATATATCGAATAATTGACATCTGACAAAATGGGTGCTTTTTTAAAAACATCTCTTATTCTGTTGTCGTCCAATAACGTTCAACCATCTCTAATGATTTCCCTTTTGTTTCGGGTATATATTTCCATATAAATAATGTACCCAGCAGACTGACGGCCCCATAAATCCAATAGGTAAAGCCATGATTGAATAAAGCTACTAATGTCTCTTGATTGTTGAGTAAGGGGAAAGACCATGAAATGAATTGATTAGCGATCCACATGGCAGCAACAGCAAGGCCAAGAGCTTTGTTTCGTATCGTGTTTGGGAAGATCTCCGATAATAGAACCCATGTGACAGGTCCCCAACTCATCGCAAAACAGGCTACATAAGCTAACATGAAAAATAAAACCAATGAACCGCTGATCGATAAATAGAAACAACTACCCAAACCGATCATAAATGTAGCCATGCCAATGCCACCCCAGATCATCAATGATTTCCGACCCCACGAATCAACCGTATAAATAGCAATAAATGTAAAAAGGAAATTTATGGCACCAACGGATATCGTTTGCAATAGAGCCCCATCCGATTGATCTCCCATCGATTTGAAAATTTCAGGCGCATAATACAATACCGCATTTATACCGACGCATTGCTGAACAATAGCTAAAAGGACACCAACAATGACTAATTTTTTACCATAGCTGAATAATGGTTTATGTTGATTCTGAGATAGGCTATGATTGATGTCATCATAGATCTGTATAGCTTCTACATCAGGGTAGATTCGGTGAAGTACAGATTTTGACTCCTCTGGTTTTTGTCGCAAGATCAATGAGCGTGGCGTATCGGGAATAAATAATAAACACGTGAGAAATATAAAAGCTGGTATTGCTTCTGATGCAAACATCCATCGCCATCCAACTGAATTCAACCATTCTTGGTCACCTTGGGCAGCAATGAAATAATTAATGAAATAGACAATGAAAATGCCAGTTACTATCGCCATTTGATTATAAGATACCAATTTACCTCTTTGTGCTGAAGGAGCGATCTCAGCAATGTAAGCGGGAGATAACATGGAGGCTAATCCGATTCCTACACCACCCATTACTCGATACATGATAAATAGATGCAATGATTGGTGATCACCTTGGCCCAAAGTCTGAAAACCAAATTCTGGCATGGATGACCCTAGAGCAGAGATCAAGAAAAGGATAGCTGCAACCAAAAGGCCATTTCTTCGGCCAATTTTTCCACTTAACCAACCACCTAAAAAGCCACCCAAGGCACATCCAAGTAGGGCACTTGAAACAGCAAAGCCCAATAATGAATCTGCTGTTGAGGGGTCTAACTGACGCGGTGAGATGAAAAAAGACTGCAATGATGAAATGGTACCTGAAATAACAGCCGTATCATACCCAAATAGAAAACCACCAATAACAACTGTAAAGGTAACAGGTGTTAAAAAATAAGCGTTTTTTGGTTGATTCTTCATATGTATAAATTATTAGGCATCAGGATCTGAACGGAGAAAGGGTTTATTGAGATTTTGAATGCCTTTTGATGCATAAGGATCATGGCCACAGACCAAAACAATATCTCGCATATCATGAGTGAGTGGTAATTTGCCATCCTGATCCCAAGGCAGCATGGAATGCGCATTCATGTAATGAACAACAAGGGCTCTACGGAATCGATCATTACTTTTGTTTTTGCCAGAGCTATGTAGGATGTACCCATTGAAAAAAACAATAGAACCTGCTTTTGCTTGTACAGGAATTGCTTTTTCTAGGAATTCATCTGGTACATTAATACTATGCGATTCAGCAAATTCATCACCAGAGTAGGAGTCCTTTGGGCGTATGATAGCCGGTCTGTGTGATCCTGGGATCATCCACATACAGCCATTCTCCAGATCTGCATCGTCTAATGCGATCCAAACACCTGTTAAAGAACGATCACGAGTTGGTATGTAATATTCATCTTGATGCCAGGACTGTCCTCGTTTTCCAGGTCCTTTTACAAACAACATCGATTGCATAGCTTTGACATCAGGGCTAATGATTTGAGCTAGAATTGTTGTTATGGCTTTGTGCGATAATATATTATAAATGTGTTTTGAGATCTTGTGAGGAAAATGGATGCATAGATATTTTTTTAGTACATCAAAATCAGATGATAAAGGCGCTGTTTCTGTAATACCTTCAATTTGACCTAATTCACCTTTGAAGATGGATAAAGTCTCTTCTTTGATCTGTTTGATATATTTTTCATCAAAGGCATTTTCTACAATTAAAAATCCATTTTGATGATAATGTTCAACCTCCTTAGTGTTAGGTATTTGTTCTTTGAGCGTATACGGTATAAGGTGTTGCATGTACAATAGTTTAATTAGTTTTCGAACAGCAGTGTAGACTACACTGCTGAGATCGGAAGAGCGTCGTGT
>CAXQBA010000494.1:0-2913 GCA_964221885.1 Luminiphilus sp.
TTCAGACGTGTGCTCTTCCGATCTCATTTTCTAGTACATCTATTTCAAGGGAATAAGCTACGGAGAAACCTGGGATATTCAAATATTCATAAACTTGAACACCATTAACCAGAATACGGACATGGGCGCCATCGCCACCTCCAAGATCTCTATCGTAAAAATCACCTTCTATACGAATCGTACCACTATGTTCTGATATCCAACGTCTAACGGCCCAATTAAGTCCTTCAAATTGAGGATGACCACCATTGGCATCCAGTTGAGGAAAATCCAGGATAGCTCCAACACCAGGATTATTCCAAATAAACCCTGTGTAGTTAGAGAGGGTTGAAAAACTTGGTGCATTGAATGCAGGATATACGCCATAATACCAATTGTCTTGTCCTTGTATTCCGCTGAATTCAGAGGATGAATGAGCGATCAGTTGATCAGAATTGAAGATCGTAGCTTGTCCCGATGAATCGATATGAACACGAATATCACTACATTGTACAATAGGCGCAACACTATCAAGTACGACAATAGGAGTAGTACAGCTATCGACGCTTCCAGTTGAATCTGAAACAAATAATTGAACAGATTGAGGACCTAGATCGATACAATCAAACGTAGTTTTGGAAAGTGTATAACTTACGATCGTATCATTGTCAAAAGATCCTGCATCGATCTGTGCAATAGATATGTTAGTAGAACCAGTTGAATCTAAATAGACAAAGAAAGAACCATTACACAAGGCAGTGGGTGGAATACTATCTAATTGGGCATAAGATATTTGTCCAAATGTAAAAATGATAGATAGAATAATAGTTAGATGTTTCATGCCAAACAGTTATTAAATGTTGAGTTGGGAATGGTAAATGAAACGGGTGCTAAGTGTTTATATTACACTAAGTTATTTATTTTTTTGATAAGTTGCCATTATTTGAGGCAATTTTAGGTGGTTGATGGTTTAAGGTAGTAAGGGGCTAATCTCCTCTTTGATCTGATCCAAACTGTTATAAAGCTTGAGCTTAAAGCTTTTTTCTTTCTTTTGTTTTCGAATCTCTTGAATTAGCTTATCCAGCAGGACTAATGGATGAACCTCGGTACCTTGCATTGATTTATTGAATCCTACACCAAGTAAAATATCATTTTCAAAGAGCGGGATACACCATACTTCTAGAAACTCAGTCAGTTTAACTTTTTTTGGAATGTAGCCAGACCATTCTTTGAGGGCACATTCTGTCGCATCTCGTTTTCGTGACCAAAATGGATAAACTAGAAATGATTCATTTTGAATGGACGAGCAGCAGGCTGATCCACCTTCTTTGGATAGGTACCAAACGACGTCTTCTTTGATGATTCGTTTTATGAACTGTTCAAGATCCATAGAGAGTTTGATCAAGTTTATGGGATAATTTTTTCGAGGGTGTTATCAGCTGAAATTTGAACACTTCTTGGGGTAATCTCCTTAATGATAAAAAAACCATCTTCACCTTGTTTTTGATACAAGGGCATTAAGATAAGTCCAGAAGCAGGTGATGCAATAGGGCCATTTTTATCATTTGCAATAATTTCACCTTTTTTGATGGGTGCAAAATTCTTATAGATAGGGTAGTCTAACATATTGAAATCATCGTCAGGATTGATCGGATGTACATAGACTAATTTTGCTTCCAATGGTAAACCATTTGATTGTTGAAGCAATAATATATCGTGTTTAGATTCAATGTCCTCTTCGTAAAAACCACCAATCGCAGCAAAACAATTGATTATAGCTGATATTGCATGTTTGGGTGAATCTTTGCAATTATGTTGTCCAGCTTCAAAACAGATACCAGTGATATCAATGCCTGGGAAATTTTCTATACAAAAGTAATGTAACGTTGTTCCTTTTAATCCTTTCAAAAAGTCATGAAGTACGGGGGCATGCATTGTTAGTGCAATTCGTCTGGCCTCTGTTGTCGGAGCGGGAATGGTAAAGATACCACCATGTGCAGTAGTTGTATGAATGTCCAATAGCAATACTCGGGTTGGTTTAGTATTGGATATATAGTGATGAATCAATGTCAGGATCTCAAATTGTTCAAACGCCTCATCTTGAAGAGTAGCTGGATCTTGTGACATGATCTGATCAACTTTTTCTTTGGTCCAACAGCGGTTAAGGTCCTCTTGGATGTATCGAGCGTTGTTTTCAACTGCTTTTTTATTGCCATGTAAGGCCAGAATACGACCACAAAATTTAAAGTTGGGTTTTTCAATGCGCTCTCTATCGATAGCATTAAAAAGTTCCTTTACAGCAACAAGACCAGCAGGTTCATTACCGTGAATCTGAGTTAAAATAATGAGCAAAGGTCCATTTTCCGAACCTACACGCTCACCAACAATTCTATTTTTTTTAATTTGATCGATCATCAAATAGTACAGTTATGTTTGGGGTGATTACAAATATACTATTTAATATTTGTTTGTTAAGCCAATTAGTATTGAAAACCTTTAAGGCTTTTGATTTGATCGAAAAGTTACATAGAAAAGATCACTCTTTAGTAAAACGTCTATGATAGACACCATTATTAATGATCAAGTAGTAGGTGCCTGAAGGAATACCTTTAGTTGAAAGACTAAAAACATGATCTTGATTTGCGAGATATTCACTGTATAAACAGCGCCCTAGTTGATCAATGATACGGATGTGAATATCATCCTTAGTTGGATAATGGATTTGTAAGTGGTCTTTTACAGGATTTGGGAATAATTTGAAGTTAGTACTTTGGTGCGGTAAAGACACATATGTCACAGGAGTATATCGAATAGTTTGATCTGTCCTTTTGCATTGAATACGGTAGTAATAACCTATTTGATCAGTGGAAATATCCTCGTCAACCCAAACTATGTCAGAATATGCATGGAATAAGTGTCATTACCGTATCAAAG
>CAXQBA010000495.1:0-4710 GCA_964221885.1 Luminiphilus sp.
ATTTTTTAAAAATCGGGTTTTTTTTTCATAAAATTTTATAATACCTTTGTGTTGTCAATGCGTCACACCATTGGCACATCATCAAAAATCAATCAATTATTTTCAGGTTTTTATCACAGAACCTACAACAAAAAGAAATCAATAAATATGGAAATTACAAATGCAATCACCAATGCGGTAAAAGATGTAGTCGCTATCAGTAAATCAGTTGCTTCTACTGTTAAGACAGAAGTAGAGAGCTACTATGAGTCAAAAAAGGTAGACAATGAAGTTGATGAAATGGACGATGTTGATTCAGATGCATCAACTGACGATTCTCGTTCAACATTTTTCAATTTTGAAGAATTAGAGCAACGCGTAAGAAAGTTATTTGAAAACAATTTGTCTCGTTTTTCTTTTGCTAAAGCAGATGAAATCGAAGCATTAGAAAACAGACTTGACGAATTAGAAGCGAAATTGGATCAGCTTCTTGAAGAAGGTCTAGAGGCTCTTAATAAATAAGATCTCCATTAACCACTCTTAAATCAGTATTACATGGATAATTTAATCAAACGAGCTATTTACACTGGAGTTGGATTTGTTGCCTCAACAACAGAACGTCTTCAGAATGTGGTAGACGATCTAGTAGAGATGGGGAAATTGTCTGAAGAGGAGGGAAAGAAAGTTGTGGACGATGTGATCAAAAATACTGAATCTCACAAAGGGCAATATGAATCACGTTTTAAAACGTTGATCGATAACGCCATGGAAAAATTCAATTTACCACAAGGTGATTCAGTCTCCAAGTTGGAGAAACGCATCAAATCTCTTGAGGTGAAAGTTGGTCTGCTGGCAAAAGAGTTGGAAAAATTAAAGAATAAAACGTCGTAATGACGTGAGGATTAAGTAGTTTTTTTGGGTAAGTTTTTATGGTAGAAGTCCGCACAATCTGTGCGGGCTTTTTTTTTAGTATAAAAATTGAATTCTATTAATTTTTGTGTTAAAGTTTGGCTAAATTTAAGAACAGAATCTAAATGAAACAATTTGTTTTTACTCAAACAAATTGTTATACTTACAGAAAAATAAGGGTCGTATGGATATAAAGAACATTCAGGAGTTTAGAACAAACTGGCGCAGCACGCAAGGTTATGACATGCCCAACTGGGATGAGAATTTTATTGGGAGTGTTTATGGTGAAAATAGTGGTTTTTATAAAATGGTCAATGGTATCGTTGATAACATTAAGGCTGATTTAACACCCAAATTACAGAATGCTCAGGATGAACAAGCAATTTATGAGTTTTTGCAGAATGCTGCAGATTGTCAATCTACAGAATGTGCGGTGATTTACGATGAAAATTACTTTATGGTCCTTAATAACGGAGCGCCATTCAGTGAAAAAGATCTTAAGGCATTGTTGAATTCATTTCAGGGTACCAAATCGGATAAGACCCGATCAGAAAACTGTGAAAAAATTGGGCGATATGGAATAGGTTTCAAATTAGCTTATCGTTTAATGGGTAAATCAGATGGTGCTGAAGAGTTATTGAGAGATCTAGCTGGACCATTAGTTTTTTCTTGGCATAATCATCAACAATTTGATGACCTTGTTCAATACAAAGGTGGAAAGGTGAATGGCTCTCATGGTATTGCATCCGATAAAGCACCTTGGTTACTTAAGATCATTTTAGCTTGTTTTCCAACATCACCTGATGAGTCAGTTAAAGATTTGGATTATAAAGATCAGGTATTATTTGAGCAGGAAGAATTGCTTCAATTAGTAGAATTTCTAAATGCTAAAAAAGAATTACTGGCTAATTTCTCATTGCAGCAAGGTTCCCTTTTCTTCCTTCGATTCGGACCTAAAAAACATGAAAAACTAAAAGAATCGTTACTCAACATCAAGTCGGGCATTGGTTATGCGATGAATAATCTAAAAACATTAGAACGAGTTGCGCTCCAAGATGAAATTGTTGAGAAGTATGATACAACATTTGAACGGTATTCAATTTTACCCGGAACGGAAGATTTCAATTTGATCGATCCTGAGTTTCCTGGATGTCCTATTGAAATATCTCTTGGCTTTCCATCTAGTATGGAACAGATGTTGTCGCTGAAAACAGCACCCAGCTTGTATCAGTTCTTTCCCATGCGGAATGAGCGTCATAGTATGTCCTATTTTATACACTCTTCTTCATTTGCCAAAATAACCGATCGAACACGACTTGATTATCAAGGTGAGGCAAATATTGAGACTTTTAAGTACATATCGAGATCTCTAATTAGGAATCTATCTGCTTACAAACAAAATGATTTTGATTCCTTTGTACGTATTTATCAGGCACTGATTCTCACAGATCGATCGACTGAGTATGATGCAGAATTGATCAATACGTATCTATATGATCCGCTCCTACAGTTTATTCAGAATAATATTCCGACCAATAAACGTAATTTTTATTTAAAGGATTTAGTGGTGGCGAAAGGTACGGCATTGCCTATTGAGCCAATGATGTTAGGTATCGGAAAAGAGTGGTTCTATTGGACTGATATTGAAAATGAAAATGAGATCATTCGAGCTTCCGCTAATAATGCGAAACTTGGATTGAAACGATGGGGTATTAAGGAACTGATCATTGAGGCCAATTTAACATTGTTTAATAATTGGGTTGTCAATCTTGAGGATGAAGCGTATGAAATATTGGTTCACGAGCTTAAAAAGATCGAATTCGATGACGCACTATTGGAGCGATTCATGCAAATCAAATGTTTCAAGTTTACAGATACCAAAGGGGATAGCTTGTTTTATGCCCTCAATGACCTTCAAGGAAAAGAGGATATCTTCTTAATGAGTGAGAAAACACTACCTATTCGTGATGTGATAAAATGTCTAGGTTTTTCAGTTCTTGAATTCAACATTCTTGACTATTCGATCATACTCCAACAGTTGGAAGAACAACTGGACTATTTGACCAACGATATGGCACTTTATGAAAAAATAGCCTCCAGAACAGCTTCTGCAGATCTATCAGCTGAACAAAAACACCGACTTTTTGACTTTATGAAGCAATTAGAGGGTGTTAAGAACGACCAACTTCGTTCTGTGCCTCTATTTAATAATCATCATGGTAAAGCGGCACCATTACACGGACTTTTACCTGCTGATGCGGAGGTTGAGTATTGGCTAGAATCTTTTAAAATATCAGCTGATGAAGACTCAGAATCCTTACAGGAATATTACATTGCTGAAAAAAACACCTGGGAGATCTACAGTAATATTATTGTGCCCTTCTGGGCTGATTTGGTCAGCGGATTAACCACTCAATCTGAGGATGATCTATTTACATTCTACAAAGCAGTTCAGGATTACTACATTCAGCGAAAAGGACAACCTAAATTAAATGGGGCTCGATTCATATACACAGATAAACAGTCTGAGTTCAAAACGGAAGAGGAGGTTTTCTATCACAAATGTTTAGAATCATTTGGTGACAATTATGAAGACCTGAGGTCGGCGTTACGCAAGGTTCTCCAGTTAGAATTACCATCGCAACGATTGCTATCTTTCTATAACAGTGATCCCATGAAGTCAGCTATTACCACATCTTCTAAAGAGTGGAAAAAGATGGTTTCTGTTCTTTTTGAAAACTGTCGTGAAATGAGTTTGGATCCTTTTGAGAAAAAGGCACTATTTGTTTTACTTCGACAAATTCTTCCAGCTAAGGATCTAGCAAATTTACAATTATTCAGCAATGCTAAAGGAGAGAAAATGGTTCTTTCAAAGCTAATTGCATCGGATAATACAGTTGAGGGCTGGTTAGATCATTATAAAATTGCCATACAAGAAGATGATGATATTCTTCAAGCTCATTTGGCCAAGGATACAGATATATACACTAATATTGTAAGTGTTGAATGGACCCAGATTATACAAACAGCCAATGTTACAGACGATATTCGTCAATTCTATCAAGGTGTTATCAAATATGCTCGGCTATCTAAGTCGCCCAAACCATTGGTTACGTTTCCATATATTTATATAAATAAAGAAGTCGGTTTTATCACATCAGATAAAGTATTTTACCATCAGCAGATGGAGGAAGCAGACTCGATCAAAGAACTACAATCCGCTTTGTTTACATTGACGGAGATGTATGTACCACATGAGGATGTCATACCCTTTCTTCAGTATCCCTCGTTCAAGACAAGAGATGCTGTACTTGCTAAATTAATGATCAAGCATCCGGTTATTCTCGAGCGTTCAGAAGCCATGAGTATTGTTCAGTTCTTTGAGAAAACCAAGGAAGATATATTTACATTTTTATATATTACCGAGGGCGACAATAACCGAGAGAGTGTTGTAGGGCGTCGAGCTAAAGAAATTCCATATGCAGTTGAGAAAGGACAGCAGAAATTAGGGGATAAGATCAATTCTATTTTTAGCGATAAGTATAAATTATTGCCTCCCAAATTATACATTCCATCGTTCCGTAATAAAGGGTTACTGGTTGGAAAAGAATTATTTAACGTTATTTCAAAATCCAAAGATGTATCGCCAGATCTACTATCCGCTCTGATCATGGAAAGTGGAAGTTCTGATGTACAGGAACAAGTATTCAGTAAAATTGATAAAATTGTACTTAAAGAGGGACAAACGTACGATACAGAATCTTTTGAACATCAATCACTCCAAATTTTTCGAAACAAAGACGCCGATTATTCAAAAGTTCG
>CAXQBA010000496.1:0-2108 GCA_964221885.1 Luminiphilus sp.
GTCGTATGCTCGTACGATTGCCAGACCATCGTTTAAGGAATTATCATTTGCACAGATCTTAGATCCGATCACGAATCGTATTTTTAACGGATCATTGTTCACTTACTCGAGCATGGTAGATGGGCAATTGGAATATAGTTGGAATGGAGACTTGAAAGAAACAAACATCGATAATATTGACCTTAGATGGGAAATGTTCTTGAAAACAAAGGCACAGTTCATTTCAGCCTCTGTATTCTTCAAAAACTTTATCAATCCAATCGAGCTAGTTCGTATCCCAGAGCAACAGACAAGTACGGAATATCAGACGCGTAATGTAGGTAATGGTCGTTTGTTGGGTGTCGAATTTGAGGTTCGTAAGAATTTTGATTTCATTTCACCAGAGCTTGAAAACTTGAATTTTAATGCCAATATCACTTGGGTATATTCAGCGATCAGCATGACGGATTTAGAGTTCAATGCACGTAAGTTCTATGAAAGAACAGGAGAAAATATTACCAATACGCGTGATATGGCTGGCCAATCACCTTATGTGATCAATGCAGGTATCAGCTACAACAATAAAGATATTGGACTGGATGTCGGAGTATTTTATAATATGAAAGGCCCAACTTTGATCATTGTTGGTACGGGTCTCATTCCTGATATCTATAGTGAGCCGTTTCATAGTTTGAATTTTAGCTTATTGAAAAAAGTAGGAAAAGAAGATCGCACGGTCATTACATTCAAAGTATCCAATATGTTGAATGACAGAACCGAATCGTATTTCTCTTCTTATGGTGCTGAAAATCAAATTTTCAGTAGTATCAACCCAGGTGTTACCTTCAATTTGGGTGTTGGTCATAAGTTCTAAATAATACATTAAAATAATACTCAATAGCCATCTATCTATTTTATGGATAGATGGCTATTTTTAATCAATGGAAAAACGAATACAACATTTGATCGAATCCCCCAGCGGGCCCAATAATGCCTTAGCTATTGAGCTGTTGATGAGTGTTGAGCATTATACGCTGGAGCAAGCCATTCAAATGCTACAATTCAATCGAATAACTGATGAGATCATTTCGATCGATATAGCTAATATTCGATTACAATATATTTTTGACTATCAACCTATCTTATATGTTCCGATGTCCTACGCCGATATATTTAGGACGGTTCGTATCGATGATGTACCTATCGAAAAATACACAGCTAAGTTACATGCAGATGAGGATGTCATCCTTAAACTAGGGGAGGAACTGGATCCTGTTCAATGTGAAACGATACAAAATGATCGGTTACAGATGATATCTGTATTAAGTTCTCTGTACAAAGAATCAAATGTCTAGTACTTCACAGCCATATCTGCTAATCGAGCTGCGTAACCAGACTCATTATCATACCAAGCTGTTACTTTAACCATTCCATGGTGCATCTCTGTAAGTGGTGCATCAAAAATACAAGAATGCGTATTTGATACAATGTCTGATGATACAAGAGCTTTATCATTGTATTCCATGATACCCTTGAGTGATTCGCTGGCCGCTTTTTCAAATGCATCATTCACATCGATAGCATTGATCTGCTTTTCTGGAGTCAAAATCAATTCGATCAATGATCCCGTAATGATTGGAACACGGTAAGAAGTAGCTAGGATTTTTCCTTTAACAGATGGTAATACGAGTTCAAGAGCAGATGTTACACCTGTTGTGGTCGGAATGATATTCTGAGCAGCAGCACGAGCTCTACGTAGATCAGAGTGAGGACCATCTTGTAAATTCTGATTGGATGTGTAGGAGTGAATGGTACACATAAAGCCGTGTTTAACACCAAAATTTTCTTCAAATACCTTCATAGTAGGAGCTAGACAATTGGTTGTACACGAAGCATTAGATAAAACCAGATCATTATCTTAATATGACCATGAACACCCAGGACAATATTGTATACCTGCACTTTTTGCTCCATGCATTGTCAATTCGTCAGCACTGAGCAGACGAATTAACAATGCATGCTTCAGCAAAACAAAACGACTGAGGGCAACACCTTTTTTGAACCACTGCATGCTGACACAAAACAATGCGCACAACACACAAACATGCCCAGAGAGACACGAATGCGAG
>CAXQBA010000497.1:0-4444 GCA_964221885.1 Luminiphilus sp.
CAATAGGATTTATTCAGAAATATATGCCCTATTCATGAACAAAGTCAACATTTTATTTCGTTGCGAGGGGGATAAACTATTTAAAAGTTCATTTATAAGTACCATGCTACTACCCATTGATGCAGCATCACCAATGCCTAACATTTCAGCCATAGAATCGAATGAATCGACATCTAAATATTCGATCATAGGTAAAATAGCATCTAGCGTAAGACCCTCAGAACTATTGGATTGTAATTGACATTCTTGCATCGCCCATTCAAAATCATTGATCAATGCTTCCATGGATGAAACGTTGGCATAATTTATACTTAAATGAATGGCAGCTGGCGAGCATACTGAAGCAAACTGCACTTGAATGTGCCATCCTTTCGATGACATTTTATCACTAATCGCAAATACAGACACAGAAGGATCCAATGATTGAAATGCAATTAAATTCATATCAGGTTTACCCAATAAACTTAGGTGAGGATGCTGATCAACAAAATTCACCATTTTTAATGTGGCATCTGTTGTCATTTTAACCATTCGTTCATAACCTGAAACACCAATAGCATGAAGCGTCGACCATGCACCTGCTATAGGTCCTCCTGTCTTGCTTGATGTAACCGTAGGATTTACCACAGCATAACCAGACCAAGCTGCACAAGAGAAGATCTGATGGCTTCGTAAATGTTTATTTTTGTATAAGATGATCGAGGCACCTTTAGCAGCATAACCGTATTTATGAAGGTCACAGGAGATGGATGTAACACCTCGCACTGAAAAATCAAATGGCACCACTTCTTCTCCAATGCATCGTAGGAATGGTAAATACATACCTCCCACACATGCATCTACATGAAACAGAATATCATTTTTAGCAGCCAGTGCACCAATTGATTCAATCGGATCGATTACCCCATGTGCATAGGATGGCGCTGAAGCTACAATGAGCATTGTATGTTGATCAATAGCATTTTCGACTAACTCAGGAACCATTTTAAACGACTCATGATCCACATCTAACATACAGACATCAACATCAAGGTAATGTGCAGCCTTGTGAAATGCAGCATGTGCTGTTTCAGCAAGAATCATACATGGACGCACACCTGGATAGCTCTTTCTAAAAAGATCTCTTGCTGTTTTAACAGCAAGTATGATACTCTCAGTTCCACCAGATGTAAAATTACCAACTACATCATTATCGCCATTCAATAAATTTGCCGTGATTGAAATGACGTCTCTTTCCATTTTCAATAATGAAGGAAATGCCGTTGGATCTAATCCATTCTCACTGAGATACATACCATATGCTTTTTTACATATTTGTTCGATCTCTGGGTCTGGCATATATACATATGCAAAGACCTTTCCCTCCCTGTATGGAATATCATTTTTCTTAAACTCATGCAGATAATTAAGAATTTCTGATTCCTTTAATCCTTTTTGTGGTAGTTTTATATTGTTTGCCATGCTATTTTTTCACAAAAATAGGTAAATAGATAGTAAATCAACAAGAAAAATTAAACAGTTGTTCAAATAAAATGAAAGCCATTTTATTCAGTGCCGGTTTAGGGACACGACTCTTCCCAATCACCGAATATAAACCTAAAGCTTTAGTTGAGATTAAAGAGGGTCTCAGTGTGTTGGAATACAATGTTCATCATTTGACGCAACATGGTATCGATGAGATTATTGTGAATATACATCACCATCCAGAGGCTATGTTCAGCGCCGTAAAAGAATTAAAAAATAAGGGATTTCAAATAATGATATCTGATGAACGTGAGCAGTTACTTGAGACGGGGGGTGCTTTAGTTAAAGCATCCAAAATTCTCTCTAAAGATCCTTTTTTCATTGCCTACAATGTCGATGTGATTTGTAATATCAATTTAAAGAAGATGGTGGATTTCTACGAATCAAAGCAAGATTGTTTGGCCATGCTTGC
Organism: Luminiphilus sp.; assembly: GCA_964221885.1. GTDB lineage: Bacteria > Bacteroidota > Bacteroidia > Chitinophagales > Saprospiraceae > Aureispira. Next base: position 1,937 of record CAXQBA010000497.1, read on the forward strand.
CATCAGAGACAGAAACAGTTCTCGTTCCCTCCTATTTAACTCAAAAAATGAATTAAAAGGTTGGGCAAATACATCAGATGGACAATCTATTTTTCATGAATCAGAAGCATCATTGACAAGAAAGGCATTTAGTGGTATCCACATCATACATAGAGACATCTTTAAACTATTACCTACCACAGGTAAATTTTCCATAACACCTCACTACATTAAGTTGGCAAAAAATCATAGAATTAGTGGTTTTACACATAATGATGATTTTTGGTTTGACATAGGAAAACCAAAAACTTTGTCTGATGCTTGTCAATTTTTCAAGGACAACCCAAAACTAGTGAAGTGAGCCCACTAAGATGACTGATTAAATGCGTATTATTGTATATGAAATTTTTGATTTTTTCCTTTTTGTTATTTTGTATACAACCACTATTCGCCCAATCAGCGAGCGATCAAGTTTTGCAAAAAACAAACCAAGATAAACTTCTTCAACTGGCTGAACAGTATAACAAAGAAGCAGCTTATAGATTTAATAAAGCCAAACGTTTCGCTAAGGAAAAACAAATACCCCTGACAATAGATCTACCAGATGGTTCATTCGCCTCATTAGTTGAACTAGATACATTTGGCTTCCCTAAATATTTGCAGACAAACAATCTGAGTGCTGCTATATCTACAAATACACACCTTGTTTTAGATAGTAGTTTACTCGGGTACCGATTAGATGGCTCAAATATGATCATTGGTGAGTGGGATGCTGGTGGCGTTCGACTTTCCCATAAAGAATTGATTGGTCGTGTAACCCAGATCGATCAACCTGACACAACACATGATCATGCCCAGCACGTTGCTGGAACCATGATGGCAACTGGATTAAATCCAATAGCCAAAGGAATGGCACCAATGGCTCATCTTTGGGCACATGACTGGTTCAACGATGAAGGTGAGATGGCTGTAGCCGCAGCTAATGGTCTTTTGATTTCTCAACATTCATATGGCTGGATTACAGGCTGGTATCAAAATCCTGATATGGGAACATACTGGTACGGTAATCAATATATTGATGATTATGAAGATGCCAATTTCGGGCGATATGATGAACATGCTCGTCATTGGGATGAGATCGCCTACAATGCACCATACTACTTAATATGTAAGTCAGCCGGGAATGATCGCGGCGATTTCAGCTCAGGTTCACATTATGTTCGTGATTCTTCAGGATCTTGGGTGACGTCCTCCGCTGCACGAGATAAAGATGGCGGTCAAAACGGATACGATTGTATTGGACACAATGGAAATGCAAAGAATATTCTAACCATAGGTGCGGTTGAGGATTTGTTAAATTATCAAACAGCTTCCGATGTTACTATGACCAGTTTCAGTAGTTGGGGACCATCTGATGATGGTCGAATAAAGCCTGATTTAGTTGGAAATGGATATAGTGTTTATTCTACTTCTCATGGCAGTGATTCTGCGTATAGTGTCAAGAGTGGTACATCTATGTCAGGTCCTAATGTTGCTGGTTCTTTACTATTGTTACAGGAAGCATACCAACGAAAAACTGGAAACTTCATGCGAGCTGCCAGTTTAAAAGGTTTAGCAATTCATACTTGCCGGGAAGCTGGACTACACGAAGGGCCTGACTACAGATTTGGTTGGGGTATATTAGACACATGGAAAGCTGCTCAATTGATCAATGACGACCGTTCTCGAATTGATGAATTACATCTTTCTGATGGAGACACGCTATATTATCGATTCTACAATAATGGTCAATCTTCTTTGAAAGTGACTCTTTCTTGGACAGATGTACCGGATAGTACTATTACCTTCTCTTTGAATGATCGAACACCAAAATTAGTGAATGATTTGGATATCCAGATTTTAGATCCCAAAGGAACGATACACCTACCCTATTGTCTAGACCCAAATAATCCTGATAAACCTGCTTTCAGGTCTGTGAATAGTTTGGATAATGTAGAGCAAATTCCCATTAACTTTCCATCATCTGGTTTGTATACCATCATGATTACCCATAAGCATCAACTTGATGATATACAGGCTCTCTCATTAATTGTGGAGGGCGTTGATTCTAAACCAGATCTTTGTTTTGAACAAACTACGTTCTACCATTCTGAATTGGACTCATCCATTTCTGAAGCTATATTAACTCAGAGTAAAGGAGATACACTTTTGACCTTAGGAAGATATAAAGGTCGTTATATTATGGGAAGCTTCTCAAAACCTTATACAAATAATTGGCAATATTTCATTTGTCAATCTGTGCAAGACAGTGTTTTATCTTGGTTGGAAATAATCTGTGATTCGAGTATCCAATTCAAAGATATGATATGGCAGGATGAAAACGTATATCTATCTGGTTCATTAGTCAACCAACTTCAATTGGGAAGTCAAATTATAAATGGTAGTGGCAATCCGAATGGTTTTATCACTAAAATGCAACTTAACGGTTATTTAAATTGGATCTTATTAAATCAATCACTCCAATCATCA
>CAXQBA010000498.1:0-6480 GCA_964221885.1 Luminiphilus sp.
CTTCCGTTCCGAATTGCGGTTCGTCAAATTGATGAGAAATAAGGGGGGATGATATATCGATCTTATCTTCTTCTGTTACGAACTCATCCAGCGAAAGATTCATCGTTTCCGTAGAATCTTTTTCTAAGGCCTTATTATTAAAGTAAAATAAGGTTGTATCATCCATATCAAAAGGAAGATCCGTGTAATTAAAGAAATTCGAATCATCCAACTCCAATCGGAATGATAACGTTAGTGGCTTATCTAAGGCTTCTAAAGGATTGAGCACTTCTGTCGAAGAATATCCAAGCATAAATGATCCGTCATTGGCACGGAATTGCATCATATTCCTAGATAGTACATCCAATGTCGAAGGTGTAGGTACCATTCTAATTTTAGAGAATAAACCCGAATGAAAAAAATCATGTTTGACCTGTACCTTGAGCAGTTCATGATATTTATTAATGAATGATAAGGTCATTTTTGGAAATGACACCTTCTCGTTTCTATTTTTCATTCGTTTTCTTGCCATAACTACTCAAATTTATGCTTTACGAATCATTGGTGTTGGCATGGTCGGAAGATCATGACGGATCGATACCGCTTTGAATCGATACAATGCGGAAGGCATGTATTTCCCACCTAATAAACTCCATACATTACCCAAATTCGTTGAATCCAATGAGATCAATTCAGCGATCAGTCGATCTGCATTTTCACTCAATGATGGAATATTCTGTGATGTCAGTACGCCACTATTCGATTGAAAATAAGCAATGATGGAAGAAATGAACTTCAAGCCTTCCAAATAATTCTCATTCGAAAAATAGGCCGAAAACATAATCACGAGATTGACATTGACCGATGGTTTCTCTTTCACATAATTACCTTTCTGATTGCGAACATATTTTGTGTTGTTAGATTGTATGCGTTCTGGTTCGATGTTGACTAAGGTCATAACCACCTTATCAACTTCCTGAATAGCAACCGTCCCATCTGCATTCATAACATGGGATGGAACGACCTTATCCTCCGTGATGTCATGTTTCGTTTTTAAAAAACGATTCATATCATCAGCTATGGATTTGATTACTTTATCGATCATATTCTCTTATTTTATTCTTCGGCTACTTCAGGTTCAGCAGACGTCAACGACTTTAAAGATGAGGACACAAAACGAATGATGTAGATCCCTATAAAGGAGCAAAAATAACCGATTATATAGAGCCAAAAGATATAATTTTGTCGTACCTCCGTCAAGTTGATGATCTCACGAGTGAAGCCAAAAAACCATAGGAACACCAATCCCAGTGGAACGGCCATGATGAGGGCTACGATCAGCCACAAAAACTCTCTTGCTATAACTTTTCCCATGTTCTTATCATTTAGTACTTATGGTAGTTTACTATGATCTCGATCGACCATACTCGATGCTACCCAAGTCAGTAAAAAGCCTAAAAAGGTTCCCAATGCAAACGTGATCGATTTATGCTGGAATATATCCAACCAATTGCCGATCAACAAAAGGATAACCGTAAATAAAATCACATAAAATATCCGGAACGATCCGGTATAAAATAATATATCACGGACTTTCCAGTCCAAGACCGAAAAGCCAAAACTTACACAAATAAAGATGGCAACGAAAAAGATAGTGGCAAAGGTCAATGGACTGTATCTTTTCAATAAATACTGAATCGTGTAATGGATCTTATTGCCTTTTTCTACACTGACTTGGGTAGGCATTCCAAGATCAGCATCCCATACACGACGGTTCACAAAATTCTCCTCTAAGCTCTTCCACAATGATGTGTGATTGTAATCTGCTCCAAGTGGCCATACACCAATACCCGCTAAATTATTGTTCGATGCAAAACGATACTTATGACCTAGGGTAGTTGCATTATCGAAGTAAACTTTATAAATGCCACCCAAACTATCTCGGGTCGTTGCGATCAAGGTCTGTGTTGCCTTATCATAATCTACAGAGGCTTGGTTTTGTTCGATCAAGCCCATGATGTGACTGAACTTCATATAGCCTTTAAAATCGCGAACGCCATCATAATTTCGATACCATACAGCTCCATGATAGGGCAAAGTAAGCACCAAACTTGATCGATGCTGATCACCTAATCGATCCGTATATTCAGCGACAGCAGCATTAATGTCGAATAGTTGGGTATCAACAACGGATTGTACTCGATTCATATTGCCGAATAACCCATCCTCATACACACTGAATGAATCTCTTTTGGGCTTAAATAGAAAAAACTGCGTTGCTGGATCATCGATCTTTGCATCTCGAATAAAATAGACTTTTGCAATACCCTCTGTACGATTTAGCAAAGCTTGAATTCGGGACTGTTGCCAAAGTGGCTCGCCATCTTCGGTTCGCGTCATGCGCAATGTCTCCAAAACTGAAACTAGATTATACCGCTGATATTCTATATTTTCATAATAGCGATCTATAAAGTAATTCAATGAATCACGAAGCATTTCGATATAATCAGCATCATGCATCAACTCGATATCGGATACATTGTACTGTGACTGCATCATGTCAAGCAGAGTGATATACTTTTCCTGATAGAATAGCGAGCCACGTATAGATGCATCCAAATCCAATAATGGAGCAATAGGCCCTTCTACTAGTCGATCCTCTTTAATATGAAAATCACTAGTGCTGATCACAAAAATATCGATCCATGGTTTCAACTTTTCAAGATCGAATGCATACAAAGGATCTCGTAATGGAAGTGTCATGGTAATGGTTCTAGAATTATCATCCTCTCGGATCAAAAATGATAACTCACGGACAAATTTGACAAATTCCCAGCTATACTCTGGAGGTAGATCTTCAAAATGAAGATCTAAACCATCCGCGCCCGAACGATACAAGATCATTCGCAAGCTATCAATAAGATTCTTTTTTACACTTTCCTCTGAAGTGAAAAATATCTCATGTTCTTCTTCTCCACGTAACGAAACGTTCAATAATACCTGACAGGAATCCATATGCGCCGTCTGGATCACATCTGAATGTTCAAACTCATAAACAGCCTCATATGTTTTGTATCCTCCTGTAAACGGATTGACTTCATAGCCGATATACGACATATGGGTCATCAATTTATAATTATAGGATTTATAGGCATCACCTTCCCAGTATGGATGCCACCCCATAATGAATATATTCTGATCTTTTTTTATTTTATTTTCAGTAGGATAAAATCTATTGAACCTTGGCCTAGGAACCTTAGCGATCAATGAATCATTGTATGGCTCGAATTTAGCTCGTTTTGCAAAGTCGATACGTTGTTGCTCTAGATCGGTAGGGATATTCCACCACTTGTGACCAAGCATTAAAAGACGATATTCGTCAATCTCCCTATCGACACGTTGTTGCATAGGATCATTTGCTTGCAACTTAGCCCGATTTTCCAGTCGGATCATATCCGATGAATCTAATATAGACTCCCAAGGTTGTGCATACATTGTAGGACCAGCTATTGCAAAAACAAATAGCCACACTACAAATACTATGAACCGGGTCAACTGCATACGATCAAGGTGTTTTAGATTTTTGTTTCATCGTCACACGATAAATAGTCCAGGCAGCTGTACCACCCAACAAGACACCTGTGAGCAACGGCAAGGTTGAATTTTCAAATAGTCCAAGATAAAAGCCCAACAAGAATAAGACGATCGCAAAGAAACTCATATATAATATGCGAAACCTTCCTATGTCAAACAGCGCCTGTCGAGTTTCTTTTCTGAATAATGCCGCACATAAGCCAATGGAAGCAAAAACTGCCATATAAAGAATAACGGCTAAAAAGTAGATACCGTAAGATCTAGATTTTGTCGTCTGTGCATTCAGCTCTGCTAAATAATTGTCTGAGGGTTTATTGATGTACGTGAATTCGTCGGCAAGAACACGCTCTAAACGTTCAAATCCAGCATCATAGCCCAATGATTGAATCGCTATACCTCCCAATCGCGCATCTTGTAAGAATTGATATTTTCGCGCAAGCGATAATGTATCTTCATAGTAGATCGTTATCTCATGTGGTTTATCTCCAAGATCCAGATTGATCCCGTCATAATATTCATTATACTTGAAATAATGCGTATGGATCGTCGAATCATATCCAACGACAGCATCTGGATATTTAAAGGAATCTAAAGCCTGGAAAACATAATCGAACTGAATATCACTGAAGGTATGCGTAGACATATCGAGAATGTCCTCTGAGATCGCATCGGTCTTCCATTTTATTCCATAATTGGGTAGTGCCAGTAATAAACGATCTGAATTTAATGGCCCGATATTGTTGATGTATTTCTGAACAGCCGTTCGCAGATCATAGTCGGGCGATAAGACCGAGTAGTTCAAAGGTGCCAATGGAATAGATTTTAATCCATCAGGTGTTTCATGGAAGTCAAAACCTTTGACAATAAAGAAATCGACAAAATTTTGCAGGCGTAGAATATCGTAATTATTATCTGGATCATACGGTGGCACTGACATGAGAATGAAACTGGTATCACCTCGAGCTTTTATAACCGATTTGGAAACCACTTGTACAAATTGAACAAAGTCAGATTTAGTCTCTGCGTTTACGCCATTAAAGTTGATCTCGATGCCGTCAGCATTCACAGAATCCAAAATAAATAGAAGCGAATCAATAAAGTTTCGTTGCGCGATCGGGTTCTGAGTCAGAAAACGTGCTACATTATTTTCACCATGACAAGTAACCGACAATAACGCACTACATCCATTCTGTTGAGCATTCGACACAAAGTTTGATGCTAAAAAGTCCCACATGACCTCAGGGTTCTGAGGAAGTCCATTATCTGGATTGATATCATAGGAATAATACGATACAACATTGTATAAATTGTAGTTGTAACTCTGAAACATAGATCCCATCCAATGGGGATGCCATCCAAAAATGGTCATAGCTCTCGCATCATTCCAGGTACGTTTGGTCTCTCTGAACTGCTCAGCCTCAATCGATGCGATCGAATCTTTGTAAGCTTGAATACGAGCTGCCAGATCTAATTCAGCTTGATTAGGCATATTCCACCAATGCCCCAATAACTCAACATATCTTGATCGATTAGAGTTATCAGTCAGCGATTGTTTGGACTCTTTATCTGTAATTAATTTATCAAGGGTGGGTTTTAGTGGTTTTTCAGATTTCTTAAATCCACCTCGCGCTGATTCTCTCAATGAACGCTTAGATGAATTAAATTTCTGACGCGCTTTATTTTTTTGAATGGATATGGGATCTGCTAAAACCTTAGCTGTTCTATTCTCAACGATCTTAGCTGTCTGATTTATGTATTGTGCGTTAGCCATGCTTGTAAAAACAAGCACGAACAATACAGATAGTAGACAGTATGTAGATCGTTTTTTTGTCATGTTATTCTTCTTCAGGGGCTAATACTTTGACGGTTTTTTCCTTAAATACCTCTTGTACGCGCTCTCGAATAATATACTGATTATAATATTGACGGTCAATCTTGAATTTAACAATTTTTATGTAGACTGGTACACTACTCGTAGTATTAAAATTACGAAGTGATAAAACCAATTCATCATATTTACTCGCTGAGCCTACAGGAATGATATCAAAAAAGTTAGCTCGCTTATCCTTTCTGGTCAATCGTGGAACTTTTTCTGTTCTTGGATCCATAAATTTAAACATGACCTGACGAGCAATAGATGAATAACTCATCGGCAATGCTTTCGTTAAACCAAGACCATAGGCCATAATTGGTTCATTGACTCCCGCTATCAACCATGATGGAGGCGGACTATTCTTCAATGCATTATAATCATCAATAGCTTGGCTACCAATACCAACCCAATATGCCGCATACTGATACGTAGTGTTGTCTATCAATGGTTCACGAATAGTTGAATCTCCATCCGTTCCATAACTGAATGAAGGAGATAATGTGAATTCAAATTCCGAGACATCCGGTACAGGTAATGTATCGTCTTTATATTTTTTAACAGTATCAATGAACGAGGAAAAGATCATATCGTCCAAGATCGTTGTATCCTTGTCGATGGTTCTTCTTTTCTTAGTGATTTTGATATTCACCTCTTTCTTGGCAAAAGAGCCATTTCTGAATTTGAATACATACGTGCCATCATTGGTAATCGGAATCGATTGGCGATCAATCATTGTAACCTTTCTGGTAATCTGAGAAAATATGGTACCAGGCGTTTCGACAGTAATCTTGGAAAGCTTACCTCGCATAGGGGTGACTGACAAAAGAATGACTTCTCCTTTTTTCAGATCAAATGCCTTATTGATAGTTTTCAGTGGCGGTATCACCTCCAATTGATTTGAAAGCTCAATTTTGTCCTGCGCTGAAACACATAAAAAAAGCAAAACGAATATCGCAGAAAGTAGAACTTTCATATAGTAGTGGGTAGTTACGCTTTAATGTTATCTCACAATACGTAGAAAATATAAATAGTAA
>CAXQBA010000499.1:0-2135 GCA_964221885.1 Luminiphilus sp.
ACACGACGCTCTTCCGATCTCAATACTTAAGATTTTCTGGGTCTGACCAAGCTTGGACCACATCATCAATTGGATGATCTAACTCAACAAAACAGGTATATTCCATATCGACTATTTATTTGCAAAATACCGTTTCGTACTATATTAACCTATTTTTTTTTAAAAAAGCATGATCTATCCTTATTGTTTCCGAATATATGTAAGCTAGGAAAACCTTTTAATAGATCAATTTCACATTTGTTAAACTCAGATTGTAAAGATAGGATTCGATAAAACAATCTCTAATTGATCGATGATGTAGTCAATATGATTTTGCTGAATAACAATAGGTGGTTTAATCTTAATTACATTATGATCTGGACCATCTGTGCTCATTAGTACTTTTCTCTTTTTCATTTCGTTGACTAATGTAGTTGCAGCCTTTTCTAAGGGTTGATTATTTCGATCACATAACTCAAATCCCAAGAAGAGACCAACACCCCGAACATCCGCAATTATTGGGAAACGAGTAGCTAATTTGATTAGTTTATTAGTAAAATAGGTACCTTGTATACGAGCATTTTCCATCAAATTTTGATCTTGAATCTGTTTGAATACAGCTAAACCTATTGCACAGGATACTGGGTTACCACCAAACGTATTAAAGAATTCCATACCATTTGAAAACGAGTCCGCCACCTCTTGACGGCATACAATCGCACCGACAGGATGACCATTCCCTAATGGTTTACCCATGGTTACGATATCGGGGTATGCATCCTGTTCTTGATAAGCCCACCAATGAGAACCCATACGACCAAGACCAACTTGCACCTCATCCGCTATGGCGAGTCCGCCATATTCACGAATCATGTTGAAACTCCTCTTCAAAAAATCAGACGGTAATACAATTTGGCCACCACAACTGATTATAGGTTCAATAATGAGTGCAGCTGGTTTAATTCCTTTTGATTGAAGCTGATCAAGAATGGTCTTCAATTCATATAGATATAAATCGCAGGTATCTTTTCCGGTATATTTACCTCTGAATGGATCGGGTAGTGGTAGTACATGAATTGTATCATCAGCTCCTTTTCCTCCTTTTCCATCAAACTTATACGAACTGATGGATATCGTGGCGTTGGTATTGCCATGATATCCATGTTGCACAACAATAAAATGATTGGATCCTGTCATTTGTTTAGCCATTCGAATGGCTAATTCGTTCGCTTCAGAACCAGAGTTTACAAAATAGGCGACTTCTAAATGATCATCATGTGTTTGTAATAATGCATTTGCATAATCCAGTATCATATGATGAATATATCTTGTGTTCGTATTCAATAGCGTCATTTGCGCTATGCCTGCATTTACCACGGCGCTATTCTCATGTCCAACATGCGCGACATTATTGATGGTATCTATGTAACGTTGACCTTTTTCGTCAATTAGATACATTCCGTCTCCACGTTGAATGTATAAAGGGTCCTGGTATTGAAGCGATAGACTTTTGCCAAGGATATGGTTTCGTTTTGTAATTAAGTCAGAGCGATTCCATTTTATTGTAGGATGTGGAATATATTCTTTGAATATCCAACTAGGATCTGGACAAATATGGCTCCAAAAAGTTTCATCAGCTGGATCGCAAACACCATAAAATGTTGTTGTTTGGTCCAACATGTCGCCAATGATTTGAAAATGGAGATGCGGACACCAACCCCCATTTTCTGATGCATCACCAATCTGAGCAATTTGTTGGCCCTTTTTTATTCGATCACCTGTTTGTACAAACGTAGTTTCTTTTAAATGACCATAGAGCAGATAAAAATATGAGTCATCAGCTTTATGTCGACAAATCAATGTATACCAATAATCCTTGGCTTGGCCATTATCACCAAAGAAAAGAACTTCACCATCAAAGGGACTATGTATAGCCGTAAAAGATGGTAACCAAAAATCGACACCTAAATGTTGTGTGCGATGACTATAACCAGAATTCGTCGGATATTGATACATTTGGTGTTGGTATATTCCTAGTATTTCTAAATATCCACCAAGAATCAATGTGTTTGGATGTCTTGTTTGAACGACCTTTAATTTCTGTTGAAATGCTGCAGGATCATGTAATGTTTCCATATGTCCCATAGTAGCGTTCA
>CAXQBA010000500.1:0-4544 GCA_964221885.1 Luminiphilus sp.
CACGACGCTCTTCCGATCTATTAATATTTGCAAGGTTAACCAGGACAAAATCATTTGGCATAATATTACCTGCGTAAGAGAATGGAGCTTGTCCAACACCATCTATCTCCCATTCAACATCGACCGAGCTGATCGGATCGATACCAAAGTTTCTAACAGCAACTTCAACATTAGAAAAGCCAGGGTTGATCGGAATCGTTGGAGATGCAAGATCTGAGATACCTGCATCATTATAAGGTGGTGTGAACTCATCCGCACCTATATCAACTGCTGATGCACCAGCAGCTGGTCGTGAATCACCATCAAAATCCGTATCAACACCAACATAGGTACCCATATCATTATTGAATGCACCGTCTAGATGCAGATCTGTAGCTGAAACAAATTGAGGCATTCCTTCTAAAGAGTTTGCATCAAAAGTAAATGGGCCATTGTTTTGCCAATCTGGTAGATCAGAATAACCACCTGAATACGCAATGAAATTAGGATTCGAAGAAGGCGTAAAGAATAAGTTATAATCCATGGCACCTAAAGCAGATGCTGTGAATGATTCAAAAGCAAAATCATTTTCACTATACATGATATTATTCATAACTTCTACCGTTCCATCAAAATTCGATAAAACGAGTGCCACATTCGCTGCTTTAAGCGAGTTGTGGTAGTAATTCGTTGAACGTGAGTAATACGCATAAATTGCTCTATCTACAGCCGAAATAACCATGTTATTAGCAATAAGTGCATCGCGAGCTGGCACGGTCTCAGAATTGGTACGACCGAAATACATTCCGTAGTCATCAACCTGAATATCATTTCCTAAGAATTGAGAATTCATTGAATAATATGTGTAGGAACCATAATGTGTGGTATTCACAAGATCATGAACATAATTTCCTTGAACAAGTAGTGAATCCTGATAATAGGCATAAATACCGTAATAACGAATATTGAAAATCTCATTATTAACAATCGAATTTCCAGATGTATAATTAGATGCAGGTGTTGTACCACGAAGTGATATACCCCTGTAAGAACCAGAGATAGTATTATTGGAAATCGTTGTATAATTCGCATTATTTCCAGACGATGTCGTTGATGTGGTTGAATTAGACGACGCAATACAAGCTGTATTGGATGATGTAGAAGCAATCGTGATGGTATTATTATCGATCGTATTATAATTAGCCTGATTGGTCAACAATACACCAAAAGCAGTTGACGTATTCAAATTGTTGATTGTAAATCCGCGAATGGTTACATAATCAACACCATCTAACAATACAGTAATGGAAGAATTTGATGACAAGGTAGCCGTCTGATTTCCTCCATCCCAAGTTAATGTGTTAGCAGCACTCAAACCGGAGATCGGTGCTGAAAGACTTAATGTTTCATTGTACGTACCTGATTGTACGTTCATGGTCACAGGACCGGCCATACCGCAATTTGTAATCGCATCTACGGCTGCCTGAATGGTTGGAAAATTGGAGCTGGCTCCACCAACAGTGTACGAGCCACTCAATCCTGTACAGAAAATAGTCTGTAATGTATCGTTATTCACATCATTGTCCATAACACCATTCGGCATGGACGTCCAAAATTTCAACGTTGTTAACCCCGAAGCAAATACCTGAGATGCTGTAAGGTTGACATTCGTATTCGTAAAAGGAACCACTGCAGGGCCACTGTAAGCCACTGAAGCTTGAGGAACACCATTAATCTCCCATTCAATATTTACTGAATTCAGATTGTTAGATCCGTAATTCGTTAATTCTACATCGACCGGATACGTTCCTGCTGCTGAACCAGGAAGTGGGCTCAACATAGCGCTGATACCAGCGTTATCTGGTAGAAGATTCTCAACTAAGAAATCATCAATCGCCATATCACCAGTGAAACTAGTGCCGGATACGCCTCTAAATCTGAACTTAACATTCGCATTACCACCGTATGCCGCGAGACCAATAGTTGCTTGAAGCCAAGCATCTGCGCTTGATGATTGTTGGGCACCAGTAAGTTGCCATAGTGTCGTCCAAGATACTCCATTATTCGTACTAGCTTCAAAATACATTGTACCGATCGTGGCACCATACATATGATACCAAAAAGATAGCTGAGGAGCTGGAGCTGATGAAAAATCAAAGGTTGGTGTCTCTAAATTAGCTGTTCGAATAGCTGAACATGACGTTTCGAGATACATGTAATATTGACCGTTAGGCGTGTGATCTGTTGATGGACCGGTAGAACTAGATGATGTACCGTTGGCATCAGAAGTCCAATCCATATTATCGTTGGTTGCATTAACCCAACCCGGCTCAATCATATTGTGCGTAGGGTTACAGCCGGTTGAACCTTGGCCCTCATTTTCAAAATCGTAGAAATACGGGAAGGTATTGACCTGTGCTATAATATGAGTCGAAGACATTAATAAAAATACGGTCATGCATGTGATCAGACCTAGGATGTTTTTGTAGATTTTCATCATTTAATTAATTAAAGTCAGTAGTATAGTTTTATATATAAAAGTGGTTTCTTTTTTATAAACGTCTTAATATACAAAAAAAGATAGATAGATGCTTAATTTTAACGCTATTGCATTAATATTTGATCAACTTGGCTGAGGTGATTTCTGCTCGACGTTCTTTGGCAGCTCCAACACTATATATGGAGTTACTGGTATCGATATCTGAATCTGATACATTTTGTGATGATTCGCGTTCTCCAACCACACGTAAATTTAATTTGAGCTGATTCGAATCCACATATTTTTTTAGAACACCATTATTGAATTGAAGTATATAATTTTCAATGCAATGTACACGTCTTGAAGCAAGATTTGTATTGTAAACTGATGTGTTTCTAGGACTGGTAAATCCCGATATGGTGAGCTCTATCCTCTTACCCTTATCAAGGGCCTTAGTAAGATCAATGAGAAATTGTATAGATCGTTCATATTCTGATTTTACCACATGGTAAAAAAAATGCTCGATCGTATCTTTAGCAGTTTCTTGATCACTTGTGGGGAATTGTTTTGCGTATTGTATTTTGTACAAAGGAAGAAGACTGTAGTAAAACTCATAACTATCTTGGTAACTTGTTTGAGTCGTTGTCGCTAAAGTGTTCGAATCTGGCTCGTCATTGTGAAAATACAGACTAATCGGCAATAGAATCGTAACTTCCTGTTCGATTATTGAATCTTCGAAAACAAGTTGTAGACTATCGGATAATGGTGTATCCAGAACTACGGTATCATTTGATGGCAATCTAGTTGTATCGATCACTGTGATCAAATCAGGTGTATCAATTAGAGCAACTTCATTTGAATCATCATCTTCAAATATGGGATCTATAAAGTCAATCTGATAAATGTCATTACAACACGACTCTTCGGTTAGATTTTTAGATCCTTCACGATTGGATGAGAAATAACTCATACTGTCATTGATCATGACATAATACAAGTCATTTGCTGCAGAATTGAAAGGCACGCCAAGATTCACAGGCTCTGAGAATGTACCAAATGTACCATCTGAGTAAAAAATGTCATATCCACCTAGACCGGCATGCCATCTCGAAGAGAAATACAGACGTTGTGCTTTTATATCATAATAGGGCGTACCCTCTGCATCCTTTGAATTGATAACGGAACCAACATTGACAGGTCTTCCCTGATATTTTTCATTGAGATCCACTTTCCAAATGTCATAATTACCAAATCCGCCTGCTCGGTTTGACACAAAAAATAATTGATGGGTCTTTTTTAGACTGTCATACACAGCATAGGGCTGCGTACTGGAATAACGAGTTGAATTGATCGGCTTTGGTAACTTGAATGGTGTAGACCATGATCCATCCAAAGAGCGTTTACTTACATATAGATCACATCGTAAACTATCTGAGGTAGTTCCAACACATTGAGTAAAAAAAAGTGTTCTGGATGATGAAACATAGGAAGAATTAGCAATGTGATCACTTGGCACATCTATAGGGTCAAGAACAGAGGATATACCATCATTGCAAACCATGACCTTTGAAATTATTCGATCCCCTGCACCTTTTTTTCTTTTTTCTCCTTTCCGTCTTTTACGAATATGAGCCAACGATGAATACATCAATTCACCATCAAGTTGATGAGCTGCAAATTCGGAGTATGGTGTATTAACCGAGTCTCCTAAGTGAGCAATTTTTATCTGATCCTCAGCAAATGAATCTCGAACAATCTGTTTGGCAACATCACAAGCCAATATTTCTTGCTTTGCTTTAGCTTTGTAGAAATTCTTAGGTCGATAGGTTCTGTAGAACGAAGAAAAATAACGTTTTGCCTCATCATATTTCCCATTATGTTTCAAAACTGTTGCATGATGGATGGAGAGTCCTTAGGATTTGATGACTTGGCATGCACGGATCCACGCGCTTCTGGGCGAAGTAAAGTTGGTCCTAATGTTACACCTGGTTCTTTATCTAAAGTTCGGTCACGAATTGAAACATAAGTTCCGGGAAAGAATTGAAGCTGTACATCTGGTGTTGCAATTTCAGGTCGTGTTTTAAAG
>CAXQBA010000501.1:0-2008 GCA_964221885.1 Luminiphilus sp.
GAATATGTGGTTTTGGATGGTGACTTATTGGAATTCATGTTCAATGTCTGATCATTAATTTGTCGAATAAAAAAAAGAGCCATGGATTCATGGCTCTTTTTTTATTTAGATCATAATTGTATTACAATTCTTTTTCTGCTGCCTCTAGTAGTTCATAGGTTCCAGATATATCCTCTTTTGAATATCCTTCCTCTA
Organism: Luminiphilus sp.; assembly: GCA_964221885.1. Taxonomy (GTDB): domain Bacteria; phylum Bacteroidota; class Bacteroidia; order Chitinophagales; family Saprospiraceae; genus Aureispira. Next base: position 196 of record CAXQBA010000501.1, read on the forward strand.
CTGATAATTCAATCGCTTTTTTACACTCTACAATACACTCATCATAGCGTTGTAATTTGAGCAGTAAGGCAGCTTTTGTATCCGTGTTAGCATACCCTGCTTCAATATCAATCGATTTAATAACCCATTTTAAAGCCATTTTCAGATATTTCCTATCGAGTTCATTTTCGTAAACATCCCAAGCTGCTGAATTCAACATGTTGCTATTATCAATAATCTTCATGAATGAATTCATGTGTTTGTAACGCACCTTTTTGTCTTCATCATTACGATAAGTGTAATAATTGACTGCTGCATTGAAATCTTTTTTCTTCTTAGGAAAGAAAGAAAGGTATTCGTCTGTAGATTTACGTTTATCTTCCTCGCTCTTAGAACGATAGACTTTCCATGCTGTTGAATGAAAAATATTATCTAATGCATCATTGATTCGTTCTTCACCAACTGATGTGATATAATTCTCTTTGTTAGCTATAAAATATTTGAAAAAAGGAGTACTGAGACTATTAAAAACACCTGTTGCATTTTCCATTAGGTCATACCCCTCTTTGGACAGTCGATCTGAATCTGACATGGAATCCCATATATCTGTTGCTACATGCTGAAATGATTCGTTAGCCTGCATCAATAAGGTCATATAACCATTTTTTTCGTCGGCTTTCATTTCACCCTTATCATATCGTTGTGTCATAGATGCCAATCGTTTATTGGGGTCCATAGCTACTTCACCCAACTCCATCAAATCATTAGCATCTCTAGCACCAACAGCCTTGTGCAATAAATTACCCTCCGCATCTAGAAACAAAAGTGTGGGATAGGCATTTACATTATATTTTTTTCTCAACATAGGCCCATCACCTTTTTCCATATCCACTTTTACAGAGATAAAATTTTCAGACATATAGGCTCCTAACTCTTCTTTGGTAAATACATTTTTAGACATCCATTTACAAGGTCCGCACCAAGTAGCATAGGCATCCATAAAAATGATCTTATTTTGATCATTCGCAGCTGCTTTAGCATCATCAAGAGTTTCTACAAACTGAATACCTTGTGCGTTGACCAACGATATTGAAGTCATAAAGAACAAGGTTAAATACATTACATGTTTCATACGTTAATTTTTATTTTATAATGCAATCACAATGATTCGTTACACGAATTGGCAATTATTCAATAAATAAAACACAATTCAATAAAATTTATTATCTTTGCAGGGCAAATCCTGTAACTTGTTTTCAAGATAAACAGGGTATTCGAGAAAAGACAAAAAATAATACAAAATGTCTGTTAAAATTAGATTACAACGCAAAGGCCGTAAGAAAAAGCCAGTTTATCACATTGTAGCTGCTGATAGTAGAGCTCCAAGAGATGGTAAATTCATCGAAAAATTAGGTATCTACAATCCATTAACTGTTCCAGCAACTATTGAATTAAACAGAGATGCTGCCTATCAATGGTTACAAAAAGGTGCACAACCTACTGATACAGCTCGTGCTATCCTTAAATTCAAAGGTGTTTATTATTACAAACATCTTCAGAGAGGTGTAGCTAAAGGTGCTTTCGATCAAGCTAAAGCGGATGAGATGTTCAACGAATGGATTGCTGGTAAAGAGGCGATCGTTGAGAACAGAAAACAAAAAACAGCTGACGAAAAGGAAGCAAGACGTCTCAAGATCTTTGGTGAAATTCCACCAAAACCAACTAAGACTGAAGAAGTAGTGGAAGAAGCTGTTGCTGAAACAACGGAAGAAGCTGTTGCTGAAACAACGGAAGAAGCTGTTGCTGAAACAACGGAAGAAGCTGTTGCTGAAAC
>CAXQBA010000502.1:0-3138 GCA_964221885.1 Luminiphilus sp.
GCCACATTAACTATTTTGAGAACCGATCCATTGAACTAGGTCATGGATGCGATAGTCTGATATACCATCTTCAAGATAATTGTTGGGGTCGAATGTACGAAAGTGGCCTATCTCCAATTATTGATCTCAGTCCACGTCAAGACTCCTGCCCATCGTACCCTAATTGGTTACCTAGAGGCAAATCCCGACACGCAGGCTCGACATTGACTACCCTTGATATGAACAATGACAACATAAAAGATATTTTGATCGGAGATCTCGCTTTTGCTAACATCAACCTACTTACAAATGGTGGATCGCCAGATAGTGCTTGGCTAATAACACAAGAGGCCAATTTCCCTGATCAAGATATACCTATACAACTCGATATTTTCCCAGCTACATTCCATGTAGATATTGATCTTGACGGAGCTAGAGACCTACTTATTTCACCAAATATTGAAGGAAATGCTCAAAACAGAGAACTTTGGTTGTATCGAAATGTAACATCCGATAGTTTGCCATCATTCATATTTACAAATAAAACTACTTGGATCGACCAAATGATTGATCTAGGTAGTGGATCTTTTCCGAGTTCCGTTGACCTGAATGGTGATGGCATGACCGATTTAATTATTGGTAATGACCAAGTATTCAATTCACCACAACAACAGACAAGTTCCTTGATGTTTTTACAGAACAAAGGATTACAAAATGGAACAACAATTCAAATTCAGTCCGAGGATCTTGCTAATCTTTCTACATATGGTTTAAAAAGAGTAGCTCCTGCATGGGGTGATCTAGATGCAGATGGCGATCAGGACCTTGTAATTGGTATTGAAGATGGGACCCTTCTTTATTTCATTAATAATGGTTCTAGTACAACCACCTCTTTGACCTTGTTCAATGCTAATTTAGCTAATATTGATGTCGGTCAAAACGCTGTTCCATGTCTATATGATGTTGATTCAGATGGTGACTTGGATCTGATCGTTGGAGAACGAAATGGGAACACGAATTTATTTTTAAACCAAGGTGATAGTAGCTCCCTTTCATTTACCTCAACTGCTGATTCAGAGACGTTTGGTTTTATTGATGTACGCGAACCTGGAAGTTCTGAAGGTAATGCTGCTCCATTCCTATTCAACAGTAACGGACAAACATTTTTAGCCATGGGAAGTGAATCTGGCACGGTTCGATTATTCACGAATATTGATAACAATATGTTTGGGTTTTTTGATGAAGATACCCTCTTATTTAAGGATATTCACGTCGGGACTGAATCAAGTATAAATGTATCTGATATTGACCAAGACGGTTTTCTAGATCTGATCGTTGGGAATAAACGAGGAGGTATCAATATATTCCAATCGGTACTAACCAAAACTACATCAATACCTCCACCAAATGAACATACCTTTATTTATCCTAATCCTGTTGGGGATATAATTTGGATTGATTTACCTTTTCAAGAAGATGGCATTTGTCGCTTTTTCAATACTACTGGGCAACAGATCGTTGAATTTTCTGTTAATTCAAAGAAATCCCACAATATAAAAAATTGGCCAGCTGGTACTTATTTTGCTATTTTCGAATCTAGAACGTACAGATACCGCCAAAAATTCATCAAATTATGACCAAAATTTGTTTCATCGTTCTGCTCATTTTTTCAATGAATAGCTTTGTAATGAGTCAATCATTGCAACCGATTCAGTATCCTCTTACTGAGTCTGGACAAACCTACTTCATGCCTTTTTCGGGTGGAATGAACCTGCCACAGTTTTCCATGGTTGATCTCAACAATGATGGAAAAAAGGATATGGTTGTTTACGATAGAGATGGACAAACGATATCTCCGTTCATTAATCAAGGAAGTTCGGGACAGATCAATTATCAATATGCACCTGAATTTATCGATCGTTTTCCCAAAAAGGTTGTAAACTATATGCTGATGCGTGATTACAATTGTGATGGATTGGAAGACATCTTCATGCATTATCAACGAATTGGTCAGGGTGCTGGAATGGCAGTACTTGAAGCAAGTTATGATGCGAATGACACGATCGTTTTCACCATGGTCAAGGATGTACTCTTATACAGTTCACCATCCCCATTTCCGGGAACTATTTTTGTTTTCAATACGGATGTACCGGCCATCGATGATGTTGATAATGATGGTGACCTTGATATATTGTGTTTCACATTGAGTTTCACCTTTGCTAAAAATGTATTCTACTACAGAAACACCTCTATTGAAAATGGTTATGGATGTGACTCCCTTGAATTTGTCTTGGAAAACGAATGTTTCGGTCAGTTTGAGGAGTCTGGTTTTCAAAGCATTTGTAATTTTAGTCCATCGATCGATAGTTGTAGAAATAACAACTATTGGAAACCTTTGCTCGGAGACAAAACTATACAGAACTCCATGCAAATTAACCGAAGCCCAAGGCATATAGGTGCCACCATAGCTGCCGTTGACATCAATGGTGATAACATCAAAGATCTTGCTTTAGGAGGTGTCTCTTATAGAAACCTAAATGCCGTCTATGCCACTGAAGTCAGTGATACCCTACTCATGATATCCCAAGACACATTCTACCCTGCATATGATATACCAGTCGATATTTTTTCTTTCCCCTCTAGTTATTTTATTGATGTGAATAATGATGGGCGTTTGGACATGATAGCAGCTCCTACAGAAACTGGTTTCTGTGAGGCTGTCAAAGATAGTGTAGCATGGTTATATCAAAATATAAGTTTAGGAAATAGTCTTCAACTTCAGTTCTCCAAAAAGAATTTCCTGTGTGGGGATATGTTAGATCTGGGTGAAAATGCATATCCTGTTCTAGTGGATATGGATCGTGATGGCCTTACAGACATTTTAGTTGGTTCTACAGGACGTTGTCAAGATAATATCAACACTGTCGGCTTCTATCAGGATGGTTTAGCTTGGCTACGAAATACTGGTACGGCTACAAACCCTACATTTGATTTGGTCACTCGACATTTTGGTGCTACAGACACCATTAATAAAAATATGCTTCATCCAACCTGTGGTGACTTAGATGGCGATGGCGATCAGGATATCTTACTTGGCTGTGCAGATGGAACATTGTTGTATATGCAAAACACAAGTACAGGACCAGGTACGCCCATATT
>CAXQBA010000503.1:0-23072 GCA_964221885.1 Luminiphilus sp.
TCTCTTGTGACTGGAGTTCAGACGTGTGCTTTCCGATCTGTCCAGAAAGAAATCGAAATCGGAATGGAACAAGCTAGAAACGAAGGTAAACCAGAAGCAATGTTAGAGCGTATTGCTCAAGGTAAACTTGGTAAATTCTACAAAGAAAATACCTTACTTAACCAAGAGTATGTAAAAGCTTCCAGCAAAGAATCTGTTAAGCAGTACATTCAGACTTTAGATAAAGAATTAACTGTAAACGCGTTCAAGCACGTTAAGCTAGGATAATTTATTTATATTAAGCGCTCCATTCTGGAGCGCTTTTTTTTTGACCAAAAAACAACATACCTGTGCAATACAAACGAATTTTACTGAAGCTAAGTGGCGAATCCCTAATGGGTGATCAAGAATTTGGTATCTCTTCTGATAGACTACAGCATTATGCCAATGAAATCAAATCCATCGTTGATATGGGTGTTGAGGTGGCTATCGTCATTGGCGGTGGCAATATTTTCCGAGGCTTAAATGCTAAAGATTCAAATATTGAACGAGTACAAGGTGATTATATGGGTATGTTAGCCACAGTCATCAATGGGTTAGCATTACAGAGTATTCTTGAATCAAATGGAATGTACACACGCCTAATGACTGCCATCCCAATTGATAAAATTGCAGAGCCCTATATTCGTAGACGAGCAATCTCTCACCTATCAAAAGGTCGTGTGATCATTTTCTCAGCCGGAACAGGTAATCCTTACTTTACTACTGACTCTGCTGCTGCTTTGCGTGCCAGTGAAATTGGAGCGGATGCCATATTAAAAGGAACTCGAGTTGATGGTATTTACAGTGCTGATCCAGAAAAAGATCCAAATGCTACCAAGTTTGATTCGATCAGTTTTGATCAAGTTATTAAATCTGGATTATCCATCATGGATATGACCGCCTTTACCATGTGTAGTGAAAATAATATGCCGATCATTGTATTTGATATTGCCAAATCTAATAATCTGAAGCGTATCCTTGAAGGAGAACGTATTGGTACATTAGTTAATTAATTGTACTTTTTACAAACAATGTCTATATTAGAGAAGGCATAAAATAGAATTATGGAAGAGGAAATATTATTGTATTTAGAAACTACAGAGGAAAACATGCAAGAGTCCATAGACCACTTTAAAAAAGGACTCTCAAGAATACGTTCAGGTAAGGCTAACCCATCTATGTTAGATGGCGTAATGGTTGATTATTATGGTGCCATGACACCTCTAAACCAGGTTGCATCTATTAAAGCAATCGATGGACGTACTCTGGTTCTTTCTCCTTGGGAAAAAACCATGTTAGCTCCTGTGGAACAGGCTATCTTCCAAGCCAACTTAGGTGTCACCCCTCAAAACGATGGTGAAGTGATCCGAATCATAATTCCTGTTTTGACTGAAGAGCGTAGAAAAGACTTGATCAAACAAGCTAATGTTTTGGTGGAACAGGCAAAGGTAAGTATTCGAAATGCTCGTCGCGATGTAATGAACGAGATCAAAAAAGCCGTCAAAGAAGGATACTCAGAAGACGAAGGTAAACGTAAAGAGGACGTAGTTCAAAAACTTACCGACAAATACGCTGACGAAGTCAATCGCCTGATGTCCTTAAAGGAAAATGAGATCATGACGATCTAATCTCTCTACCCTATCGTTGATCCATTAGATAGGAATAAAAAGAGGAATAGTCAGCTGTAATAGGTGTAGCTACTTTATTCCGGTCCATTAGTTTTCGAACTTTATTTGGTATTGGTACCGAATCCCGATCAACAACCTGATACATCACATCCAGGAATTTACACGGGTGAGCTGTTTCTAATAATACCCCAGCATACCCATCGTGTTTACTCAGAAAGTTGTCTAAAGCGTCATAGGCTACTGCACCATGAGGATCCAGTAAGTAACCATGTTCCTCATAAACTTTTTTAATACAAGCAAGTGTTTTTGTATCCGTTGTTACATGACCGGATATCAAGTCTCGCAACCCCTCAAATCCCGGAAACAAGGCTATGATTCGTTCAAAGTTGCTAGGTTTACCAACATCCATGGCATTGCTGAGCGTTTTAATACTTGTCATTGGTTCATACCTGCCAGTCTGTAAATATCTAGGTACTGTATTATTCAGATTTGTTGCTGCAATAAACCGATCAATAGGCAATCCCATCTGTTGAGCGATTAGGCCAGCCGTTAAATTTCCAAAATTACCAGATGGCACACAGAATACACATGAACGATCATAGAGATCAAGTTGCTTAAAGCCCTCAAAATAATAGAAAGACTGCGGTATGAGACGAGCAATATTTATACTGTTAGCTGATGAGAAATTGTAATACGCATTCAGTCTAGGATCTGAAAAAGCAGCCTTAACCATATCTTGACAATCATCGAAGGTACCGTCTACCTCTAATGCTGTTATATTATTACCTAGTGTTGTCAATTGTTTTTCTTGTACGTCAGACACACGCCCTTTTGGATATAATATAATCACGTCAATCGAGGGTACATTATAAAACCCTGCAGCAACCGCACCTCCTGTGTCTCCACTAGTTGCAACGAGGACTGTTAATTTTGAATCGTTTTGTTGTTGCCAATAGTATGACATGAATGACGCCATAAATCTAGCACCAAAATCCTTAAATGCCATCGATGGCCCATGCCATAACTCAAGGCTGGATATATTCTCTGTTACCTTTATCAAGGGGGCTGGAAAATCTAAAACATCTCCAACCAATCGTTCTAGTTGCCCTATTGTAAACTCATTGCCTAACCAATAATTAGTCAATTGAACCACCATCTCTTGAAACGGCAGTTTAAGTAGGTCTTCTAATTTACCTTTTTGAATCTCTGGTATTTCAACGGGCACATAAAGTCCCTTGTTTGGCGCCAAAGAATGGAGTATCGCCTGCTTAAAGGCGACCTGATGCGTTTTGTCAGCTGTACTGTATAAGATCATCTGTTTATATTAAAATAGATAGGCCCCATCATTATTGATATCAGACACCCACGTAGTGGCTTGTATTTTTTTACCCTTTAAAAAAGACTGTAATTTCTCAGCTATATTTTCTGCTTCTATCTGATTGAAACACATTGCAAATACACTTGGTCCTGCACCGGATATTGAAAAACCCATAGCACCTTTGTTCATTGCAATTTCCTTCATCTCATTAAAATATGGAATTAAAGACGCTCGTTGATGCTCGATCAATCGGTCATCCAAGCAACGTGCCATAAGATCTAGATCAGAACTGTTGGCTGCGGTTACAAAACAAGCAAAATTAGCGGCTTGCTGAATGGCGTTTTCCAGAGATACCGATTTAGACAACACACTTCGGGCATCACGTGTCAGAATAGATATCTCAGGATAAACAACGGCAAAAAAGATACCTTTAGGAAAATAGATCCGTTTATAATCCAAGGTTTGATTGTCCCGAATATATACCATGCCACCCAAAAGCGAAGGAGCAACGTTATCAGCATGTTTGGCACCTGATGCAATTTGCTCGCCCTTTACAGCGTGTGGAAGCAACTCACTTACATCTAACCCGGTTCGTAAATACTTATGTACTGCAAACACACCAGCTACTGCACTCGCAGCTGAAGAGCCCAGTCCACTTCCAATTGGCATTTTCTTATGTATCGACATTTCAAGTGCATAATCTTTAGCACCTATCGCCTCTAATAACGATAAGGCTGCTACACCCGCGGTGTTTTTTGTTGGGTCGATAGGGAGACGTCCTTTAGCTCCTTTAATTTCTTTAATTTTAAGCCCTTTTTCACTTCCCTCACCTATTATGATCTCATCACCTGGACCATAGATGGCTAAACCTAAATGATCAAACCCAATACCTAAATTAGCTATCGTTGCAGGTGCAAAGACCTTAATTGCATTTTTCATTCCTATAATAGATTAGATATCCCCAAAATATCCCCAAACACCCCTGCTGCTGTTACTGCTGCACCTGCTCCAGGTCCACTAATAATTAACGGATTATCAAAATACCGTTTTGTTTTGATCAAAATGATATTATCAGAACCCTTCAGATTATAAAATGGATGGGTATGGTCAACCTCAATCACCTCCACAGTTGCTTTTTCTGGATTCCAGTTAGCAACAATACGCAACTTACATTTTCGATACATTGCATCGGCAATTCTTTTACTGAACGAATTATCTTCCTGTTTAAGTTTATCCATGAACTCATCTACAGAATCAATATCAAACAAATAGTCCGGTAAAATAGGTTTTATCGCAACATCTTCCATGTTGATCTGATACCCACTTTCTCTAGCTAATATAACCAACTTTCTGACAACATCATTCCCGCTTAGATCTTCTCTCGGATCCGGTTCTGTAAACCCTTTTTCTTTTGCTTCTTGAACCAATTCGCTAAAGGGCTTTGACCCATCAAAATGATTGAAGATAAAACTTAAAGATCCACTCAAGATCGCTTGAATACCTAAAATATCATCTCCACTATTTATAAGGTTTCTCAATGAAGATATAATCGGTAATCCAGCACCTACATTTGTCTCATACTGAAAATGCACCCCTTTCTTATAGGCAAGGTCTTTAAGTTTACTGTAATACTCAAAGGGTGAAGAGGCCGCCACCTTATTAGAGGTAGCAATCGAGATATTATTTTCTAATACAACATCATATAATGTTGGAATTTCTTTACTAGCTGTATTATCAATAAAAATAGCATTTGCCAAATCTGTAGCGATCATTTTTTCTAAGAATAAAGATGGATCACTTTGTATACCATCCATATCTAGATGTTCACGCCATGTTGATAATGGTATCCCTTCTGAACGAATCAACATCTTCCTGGAATTAGCAAGACCATGAACCGTTATATTCGTGTTGTATCGTTCCTTGATAGACATCTGCTGTTGTTTAAGCTGCTCTAATAGCGTACTTCCTATAAGACCCACACCGATCATAAATAGATGAACACTTTTCTGCTCGCTCAAGAAAAAACTGTCATGAATAACATTCAGGGCTTTCGCCTCATCTTTTTCCTCAACAACCAATGAAATATTCAATTCTGATGAACCTTGGGCAATTGCAATTACATTCACACCATTCGTACCAAGTGCCTTGAAAAGTCGTCCAGCAATCCCGGGAACTTTACGCATTCCTTCACCAATAACAGCTATGATCTTTAGTTGATTTTCGACATGAATGCCGTCAATCCAACTCTCATGAATTTCAAGCTTAAACTGTTGCTGAAGAACATTTCTAGCCTTCTCGGCCTGATTCGAATCAATAGCAATACAGATAGAGTGCTCAGATGATGCCTGTACAATCATGATGATATTGATGGAATGGTTTGCTAAACATGAAAACATACGCGCTGCAATCCCATGTACACCTACCATTCCTGTTCCTTGAATACGAATCAATGAGATATTGTCCAAAGATGAAATCCCTTTAATGGGACTCTTATTTAGAGTACTACTATTGTCTGATATTTTTGTACCCGGGTGATCCGCTTCAAATGTATTTTTAATATAAACAGGTATGCCTTTTTTCATAGCAGGCATTATCGTTGGTGGATAAATTACCTTAGCTCCAAAATTTGATAATTCAACAGCCTCAGAGTAACTCAAAGTTGGAATGGTATAGGCTTGTTTGACAAATCTAGGATTTGATGTGAGCACACCATTGACATCTGTCCAGATTTCCAATTCATCAACCCCTTGAATAGCAGCGGCAAAAATAGCTGCTGTATAATCAGAGCCTCCTCTTCCTAATGTTGTGATCGCACCTGTCTCGTCTGAACCAATAAAACCTGTGATGACATAAACTGTCTCGCTAGATTCGAAGCCAAACTCTTGTATTTTTCTATTCGTCGTTTCAAAGTCAACTTTAGCTGAGGTGTGTTCATTATTCGTTTTGACTAATGTACTTGCATCCAAATACGCTGATATCAGCCCTTCCTGCTCTAAATATAAGCTAATCGTTTTAGCAGATATCTTTTCTCCATAGCTGACTATACGATCATAAGCCTTTGGTGTAAATTCTCCTAAGAGGAACATTCCATTAAGTAATTGATGAATATCTTGATATGCCTCGTCTAGAAAATTGATCGCTTGATTTCTAAGGTCATCCGTTATTAAATCCTCAATTATGGCTCGTTTATGTCCATACAAGGATGTTATATCTCCTTGGTAAGTGGTATCCTTTCTTGAAGCTTTTTGAGAAATATCGATTAGTGAATCTGTAACCCCTTTAAAAGCCGATACAACCACCCCTAAATGTTCTCCATCTTGGACCTTTGATTGAAGAATATCTTTAACCTGTTCTATCGCTTTTGGCGAACCTACCGAACTACCACCAAATTTCAATATTTTCATAGTATTCATTATAACCTTGGAGACACTGTAGTTGGTGTGCGTTACGTTCTAACTAATACATACTCAAATAAAAATTAGAGACGAAACACATTCTTCCATTACCCCCGAAAGTACTTTAAAACGAATAGGAATCAAACAAGTTACTGATATGCTAAATAATTATAAGAAATGATTCAAAGATAGATCGTATGTTGTTTAATATCAATTCGTACCTTTAAAAAGCGAATAAACTGAGACTACTATTTATATCCTAAGCTATGATCATTGTACGATCTCCTGCACGAATCAACCTAATCGGTGAACATATCGACTACAATGGAGGTATGGTTTTACCTGCCGCAATAGATAGCTTCATTACATTCGAGTTTGAATCACGAAATGACCAGAAGTGCTTGGTGCAATCAGATATCATGTCCAATGACTTTTCATGTTCGATAAATCAACTTCCAAATAAAACTGGAACATGGCATGATTACATCATTGGTGTCCTTCGCATCATTTCAAAAATAACAGATAAACATATTCAAGGGTTTTCGTGTAAAATGGTAAGTTCCATTCCAAATGGAGCGGGTCTTAGCTCTTCAGCCGCCTTATCTTGTGGACTTGCCTTTGGCATCAACATACTTCAAAACCTTCAACTGACCAAAGAACAGATCATTCAGATCGGACTAGAAACGGAGCATCAATATATAGGTACGCAATGTGGTATCATGGATCAATTTGCTGTAACCATGGGCCTGCAAAACAACGCATTACTCCTAAATTGCCAAACACAACATTATGATACCATTCCTATTACTTTAGATGACCATCAGTTCTTGTTAGTGGATTCTCGCGTTAAACACACGCTGGCTGATACAGATTATAACAAACGCCGAGACGAATGTCAGGAAGCTCTTGCCATTATCAGATCCCATGGTATTGATGTGAACTTTTTGATTGACCTAAGTCCTGAACAATTTCAACCTATTAAACCCCAATTACCACTAACGCTTCAAAAGCGCGTTGAATTTGTCATCAACGAACAATATCGTACTATGATGGCTGCAGATTATTTACGAAATAATCAATTACTTGCATTTGGTCAACTGATGTATCAATCTCACCACGGTATTCAATATCTATATGAAGTAAGTTGCAAAGAAACTGATACATTAGTACATGAAGCTCGAAAACAACTGAGTATTTTGGGTGCCCGTCAAATGGGTGGTGGTTTTGGTGGTTGTGTTCTCTATTTGATAGAAAAAAAAGCCATTCCATTATTCAAAGAACAAACGTACAAAATGTATAATGACACATTCTGTATTGAACCGCTCTTTTATGATTTAAATATTTGCAATGGGATTCATTCGAGCATTATTAATAGAGAAGAACTCTAGTTATGAAAGAACAAACACATCGTCGGTATAATCCTTTGACTGGTCAATGGGTTTTGGTTTGTCCGAAACGGAATAAAAGGCCTTGGCAAGGCGAACAATCCGATCCACTCCCTTTGAATCATAGTCCTTATGATCCTCATTGTTACCTATGCCCTGGAAACATCCGAAATAATGGCGAAAAGAATCCTTTTTACAATAGCACGTATAGTTTTGTCAATGACTTTTCAGCACTCAATCCGATCGATTATCAACAGCAATTACATAATGGCCTTTTAAAAAGTAAACCTGAAGCGGGAATCTGCAAAGTCATCTGCTTTTCACCTGACCACTCTAAAACACTCGCATTAATGTCAACGGATGAAATCCAATCGGTCATCAAACTCTGGAAATCTGAATATCTTAAACTAAGTCAAATTGATTGGATCCATTACGTTCAGATCTTTGAAAACAAAGGCGCGATGATGGGATGTAGCAACCCGCATCCGCATGGGCAGATTTGGGCTCAAGAAAGTATTCCTGATCTGGTTGCTACCAAAGGTTCCTTTCAACTAAGTTACCATGGACAATATAAAAGATCGTTACTACTGGATTATGTTCATCAGGAATTAAAATCAAACGAACGAATTGTAGTTCAAAACGAACACTTTGTCACACTGGTCCCCTACTGGGCGGTTTGGCCATTTGAGGTTATGATTTTACCTACTTTTGCCATGTCTACCATCGATCACTTAACCAAAGAACAAGAAGTTAGCCTAGCCAGCAGCATCCAAGAGGTCTGCATCCGTTACGATAACATCTTTAAGACTTCATTTCCTTACAGTATGGGGATACACCAAGCACCCTGCGATCAAAAAGAGCATCCCGAGTGGCAATGGCATATGATTTTCAATCCGCCATTGTTACGATCTGCATCGATTAAGAAACACATGGTCGGCTATGAAATGTTTGCAGGACCACAACGAGACTTGACAGCGGAAAAAGCAGCTGAGATGTTACGAAATGTCTCCTCGACTCACTATTCATTATGATCCTTAACGCAACGAAAACCCGTGTGTATGAGCGAGGTGTTGCCATGCAACATTTGACTATTTTGAATATCGTATCCTCGACAATAAGATTCATGACATAAAAAAGACCCCCCCTTCAATATATAGGTATCCCTTTCACCCTTACATATCTCCCACACATTCCCGTGAACATCAAATAAGTTCGATGGATCAGGGGCATATGTTCCAACAGGTGCCGTGTAAACATATCCATCTTCCTCAGTATTAATAAACGGAAACGAACCCGTCCAACGATTCATCTTTTTTTCCATTCCACTCCTCAAATCCATCTTAGCAATCTGATCCCACTCTTGAACTTTTGGAAGTCTTTTTCCAGCCCATTTTGCATAGGCCTCTGCATCTTCGGCACTGATATGAACGACGGGGTGATCACCCATACCGTCAATACCTGATAAATCACCAAAAGGATCCTGCCAATGAGCACCCTCTTTCCATTTCCAAATAGAGGTGATCGTCCAGTCAACCTGTACACTGTCAGGTATATCAAATAAGAGTGAACCAGGTTGTAGCGTTGAATCGATACCGACCAATGAATCGGTGTACCCCTTTTCAGCAGTCGTCACATAAGCTGTTTCAGTGATGAATCGATAAAAGTCTGCATTCGTCACTTCGTATTGATCGACCCACAAAGAATAAGCCTTTCCATCGCTATCTATCATTTCATTTATCAGAACCATTCCTTCTGGCTTCGAATTTGAAATCGATGACATGGTCAACCAATAGCTGATGGTCGATACAATAATGATCAGTATAATGATAATTGAACGCACAATTCGAATTTAGCTATCAACAAAGAACCTGTTCAAAAAAACCACCAATCTGATCAGCTTGATCGACAAAATGAATCTCAAGGATCCAATGTCTATCTTGGCCACTTGTATCAGGGAGAAGCATATTCTGATGGTTCCCTGGATGAATATAATTTCGTTTATCTTCTTTGGCCAATCGCTCATGTGGAAACTTCCCGATCAGATGACCAGCTATCTCTCCACCGAATGTCCAACCATACGAAGGTGCTATATCGCAGACAAATTGGTACAATTCAGCGCCTGTTATGTCAGACTGCTTTTCAAAAAAGGCCTTGGTTTGATGCCATGCACGTTCAATATCATCCCGTAATTTTATTTTCTTTGCATCATTTCCGATAACAAATGTACGCCCAACATCTGCTTCCCAATCTTCAAAAATAGGTCCAAAATCTAAAAAAAGAATATCGTCCTCCTGTAGTGTAAGATTAGGTGGGTTTTCGTCATATGGACAGAGGGTATTCGAGCCAGCTCGAACGATGCGTTTATGCCAGTACTTTTTGATACCATACATCTCATAAGCTAGATCGTAAATGGCGGTATTCAATTCCTTTTCAGTATACCCTGAACGTATAAGCCCAAGTGCCTCGATCTCTTTAAAGAGATCGAGGCACTTATTTTCTGCTATCATTAATTCTTCAAACATGTAGATTCTATTTTATTAACGCCTACATATCCAAAAGTACTAATTCACTTGATAATTTCTTAATCGCTGAAAGGATCTTATAGGATTTAACGTATTGGGATACAATAATGTAGAAAGTGCGTAACACTCTTTTAATAACATCCCAACTCTTGAAGAATAATAGGCTGTAGTCTGTAACATTAACGGATTAACATATGAGGTGTCATACTCTATGTATGAAGTCACTTCTTCGATCGATGGAAAGGACCCAACTGGAACAATTGTTTGATTAGTTGTATTCGGATTAGGAACTGTCACTGTGTGTTCAACAAAATGTGCACTATCGCTACCCATATACACACGCCCATTTCTTGATCCATTAAGTGTAAATAAAATATGCCCATCGGATGTGACCAGCTCATCATTGGTATATCGAACAAAATGTGTACACATGTGACTGTAGGACTGACAATTTGCATACTTAATATAGTGCTCCTTTTTAAAAAACTGAACTGAACCGATCATTGTATCTGAAACGATGATCGTAGAGTCTGTTTTCCATAGTGAAAGGTTGTTTCCAACTGAGTCCACTCGATGCATATCATAAACCCAAAAGTTTCCGATAGCTAAGGGATAGTAGTCAGGAGGTAGTGGTTGATTTGATTTTTGACAAGCTACAATGGAAAGAATAGTTCCTAGTACAAACATTACTTTTTTCATAATTTGTGATAGTTAGGTTTGAAAAAAGTAGATTTCTTGTCATATTTTGATTTTGATACATAGTTAAAACGTTAATATTTTCAATTCGCTGCCCTTTTCTTTTAATTTTCTTAACAACTAATTGACAACATATGAATCTTGAGAACACACCTACACGTCCCGTTCGAGCTATTTCGTGCTATATTGCTTATATCTCAAGTCTTGTCATAGGATTCTTTTCTAGCCTATATTTGCTACCCTCCTATGCAGAACAACCTATTCTTTTAGGCTTGATCATAACTTGTATTAGTACTGCAGTGATCTTTGTTTTCTCGATTGCTAATAACAACTCATCTATCTATGATCCCTATTGGGTTATTGCCCCTCCTTTTTTAGTTCTATTGCTGAAATATTGCTCCGATGGTCATTTATTTACCGACTGGGATACTAGGCGATTACTCGTATTGGGTCTATTTATCATTTGGGCAGCAAGGTATCATCTCTTTTATGCTTGGTCAGGTTGGAGGACGGGCCTAGTTCACGAGGATTGGCGATATGAAGAAATGCGAAAAGCACCGCTTCCATACTGGTTCAATTCACTATTAGGCATGCATTATTTCCCAACTGTTTTAGTTTATATTGCCTTTATTCCAGCTGCACTAGTGCTAAGTGATCCATCAACGAACACCCCACTTCAATTTTATGATGTACTTGGTGTTCTTTCAGCGCTGACAGCTGTGTTGATTCAATTCTTTTCGGATCGTCAATTAAAAACATATCGCTCCACTAAAGCATATCAAGAAGGTTCTTCTTGTCGAGTAGGTTTGTGGAAATTCTCTCGCCACCCTAATTACTTTGGCGAAGTACTATTTTGGCTGTCCTTTATTCCAATCGCTATTGGGGCAGGCCTTTTCAAAGGTAATGAGTGGCTAATTCTTACCGGCCCAATCATCATGGCTATCTTCTTTCGATTCAGTAGTTATTTAATGGATATGCGTTCGTTAAAAAGAAGACATGATTACAATGAGGTCATGAAGGAAACATCAGCCATGATACCTCTACCATGATACATCTGCCATAAAAAAAGGACCCCGTAGGGTCCATATATATAATAGCCATTCTAATAGTTTAAAATATGCTAGTCAAATTCGTAGGTCAATGAACATTGATCATTGATCAATAAACCATCGTCATAAGTAAAGGTACAGTCCATTGTGCTATCCGAAGTGATGATGCAATCGCCCGTCATCGTTCCGAAACCGCCTACACCAAATACCTGAGAAGGAAATGTTACTACTCGACCATTCACTTCAGCATATTTATCTGACAAACTCAAAAAGAAGGGTCTGAACCAAACAATATTGGATGTACTGCTATCAATTTCTATAGTACCAATCGGACTATTTGTGAAGTTAGCAGCACAGGTGTTAGTACTGTAAGAACCCGCTATTAAATTTCGAAAATCATAATCACAAGACCCATTATCGATGGTTGCGATCGGATCATAATTCCAAGCTAGCGTATCGGTACATCCTGCATAAACACAACTACCATCGTCTACATTGGCATAGGGATCAAAATTAACTGCCATTGGATCCGTGCAGCCACTGAAAATACAAGACCCGTCATTGGTGTTTGCATTGGGATCAAAATTATCGGCTTGTGGATTCGTACATCCATAAATAGGGTTTACCGTGTAGTAGCAAGACCCATCATTAACGGTTGCCTCTGGATTGTAGTTAACGGCATTCAAATCCATACAACCCTTGATCTCTGGAGAGCATGCATTGAATAATAGTATACATACCGTAAAAAACAAGATATTTAGTACTCTATTTTTCATTTTCCTTGTGTTATTGTTCGTTTATCAATCGGACATCAAATATCATATCAGCGCGTAGCGTTAACGTCCCTAGCGATGGAATATTCTTAGTTGAAATATCCATCCGAATATCATAATCACCATTTTTTACATAATCGTCGACAACGACATTGTCTTCGGGTACCAGATATAGGACATTAGAAACATCATCCGAAATATTATTAGCTCTGGCCATTTTAATTTCTGGTAATGAATCTTTTGAAATGTAGACATCCAGATCACTCAAAAAATAAAAGGTCTTGTCATCTGTTCCTGTAGCATCAACCAAGGTGACCTTCATGTTTTTCAATCGAATATCTTCAACTGATTTCACTAAAGGATCGGTAACTCTACTAGATGAGCTATCAGCTAGATTCAATGGAATCCAAGGAATATCAAATCCAATAGAAAGTGGACTTTCAAATTGAATGATCAATGTTTCTTTATACTCAAATGTAGTTGGTTGGAATGTGAATTTATCTTCAAGCTCACCTTTGTTACAAGCTGAAAAGCCCAAAACCAACAATAATGATATACATAGTATTTGCTTCATTTTTATCTTTTTAAATATTCTATCTTCGTCCCGCATCAATAAACATCTGCGTTTCTCCAATATTATAAAACTTCACGATATTCTTCTCAGCATACATATAGGTCTGTGTTGCACTTTGCTCTTCGATCTCAAAAGAACCCTTTACATATTGATCGATCTCCACCCATAGGTGTTTGTCATCCAACAATACCCAATCACCCAAAACAGCATATCGCAATGAATCACCTACATAATATTGACCACTACATATACCACCTTCACCAAAGTAAATTCGATATTCACATGTGTCTGAATCAAAATCTGGTAACAATACTTCCATAAAATTGGTGGCACCACCATCGACACGTACTGAATTGACGACCCATTCACCTTTCATAATGAATGTTTTCTTCGCTTTGTAGCATGACGTAAGAAGAACACATACCATTAACACAAAAACAGCCTTACTTAAATTACCTGATCTCATATCTAATTTTTATTTGAGTTGTTTGTGCATCGTCTTGCATGACTATCACTGAATCATTTTTGAAATCAAGGGGATTCAAGAGACCAGATGTCATCAATTCATCACTCTCGACAATAATCACATTAGCCTCGTTAAATAACTGCCAACTATAAGTCTTATTTTCAAATTTAAATGGTGCATGAGCCACCCAACGATGTGGGGTTGTTGGATCAGCATTACTAATCTGTAAAGATGTAAAGTAAACCGAATCCAAATCGACCTCACTGAATTTCAAGACAATATCCGCCTCTGAAAAAAGAGGATTGGATGCATCCCATACTTTATCTTCAAAATACGTTACTTCAAATTCAGTTGGATACATATATTTACATGAGCTATCGGCAAAATCAGCCGAAGCATCATAGTACGGAGAGTCTAAATCTTTACATGCAAATGTTGGTTGTTCAACGTCCTGACATCCCATCATGAATAAAATGGTTAGTAGCGTCAGCGTCAAAACTTTTATAAAATCTATCATCCGAAATATCTATTTAATTTTTTTCTTTCTTCTTCAAAAAGGTAAATCCAAGACTTACACCAGCCCAATGCTCATATCTTGTGTACACGCCATCTTGATACAAAAATGGGCTATAAAAAACACGAAACATAAACCCACCTTCTGGGTTTTGGTATCTATATCCAAGAGTTGCATTGCCTAATGCTTCAGTTTTTCGTACGAAGCCTATCTCCGTCTCGGATATTATGTTGCGAATTTCATAACTAGCTATCTGGGCGCCTAAACCCAACTCAACATGGTGTTTTTTAGCTAGTGCATACATAAAATTCATTGTCACTGGTACATAGAAATCCATCGTGGTTCCCTCATACCCCTCTTTTAATAATTGCAGACCTGTTCTTGCACCTATTTTGAAATCATTCTTTTTCAAAAAAATCAGATCATAGTTCAATGAGTAAATCCCCGCACTACCACCAAGCTCTAGATACACTGAGTGGTCTAAATCAGTTTGAGCTACAGTTGATTCACTTAAGAAGAAAGTAAAACTTACCAGCAGAGCTACTCGACGTAAGATAACATTCATGAAATCCATTTATTATGTGATCGGATACATCCTTGAGTCTTGAACTCAATCGGTGAATCCTTTTAAATTCAGGCTGCAAATATAGCAATTAACCCCTATAAAAACAAATATAATTTCTTATCCCACCTAAAAACAACCCTTAATCCAAAAAAAAAGACCCCATAATGGAGTCTCTTAAAATTATTTTTTGAGAAGATCTCTAATCTCTGTTAGTAAATTCTCCTCTGTTGACGGCTCAGGTGGTGCAGCAGCTGCCTCCTCGGCTTCTTTCTTTTCCATACGATCTTTCATATTGTTATAAGCCTTAACTACCATAAATATAGAGAACGCCACAATCAAGAATGTTATGATAGAATTAATAAACATGCCATAATTGATCGCAACTTCTGCTGCTTCTCCTTCCGCTTCTTGAATGACCAATTTTAAGGCTGCAAAATCAACTCCACCTAATATTTTTCCAATGGGTGGCATCAATATATCATTGACCAATGACTTGACAATAGCACCGAAATACGTAGCTAATATTAAACCAACGGCCATATCTAATACATTACCTTTTGTGATAAATTTTTTGAATTCTTTCATAGTTGTGATTTTAAATTAAGTTATGTTATTCAAATTAAGATAAATTACTTTTGGGTATGTGAAAAACAGCATGGAATATTTTCACTTTAGACCGCGGCAAAAGGAATTGTGCATTCATCGACTTAGCAACTTCATTGCACAGGAAAAAACCAAAACCAGCCCCTTTGCTTTCCTCATCGCCACGATTAAACATCCGTTGGGCATCAAATGAATACGAATTTGGTAACCCTTTACCATCATCATAGTAATGTAGAATCCACTTGGATCGCTGATTCAACAATTGGATACGCACATTAACCTCACCCTTTTCTTTTGCAAAGGTAAGTGTATTATGTATCAGATTCATTAAGACCACTTGTATCCGCCATGGATCACTCATAAAATGGTCTACATCATCGATTTCAATGTTCCATTTCAAATCATTCTTCTTTTCATGAATCACTTTATTGATTACTGATTTTAAAAGAAGTTTCAGATCTATTTTTTTATTTTCTAAATCTCTACGTTTATTATCTGAATAAAAATAAATATTCGCCAACATCCACTCTAATTTCATTAAACTCTTCTCGGCCATAGGAACGATCATCTCGGGTGAGCTGTCTCCGTTTTTCATAAAATCCATTAATCCCAATAGAGATATAATCGGTGTTCGGATATCATGAGAAAGTCTGTAAACCAATTCATCAAGTTGATCATTTAATTCAGCTAACTCATCATTTTGCAGTTTTGTCTCAATCTGCTGAAGAAATATTCGCTCATTCAATTTCTCTAAATCAATGAATGCTCTGGTTTTTACAATCTTATTGGATGTGATTGCAGCCATTGTTTGAAGTATCAATCGATGATCCTCTGTGTAAAAATCTTTATCTGGATGCTCACTATCAATTACGCCTATTGCTTTGCCTTGATTCATGATAGGAACCGCAAGCTCAGATAAACGCATGGCATCATCTAAAATATATCGATCATCAGAACTCGTATCCTTGATCAAAATAGATTCTCCTGTCTGATAGGTTGCGCCAACGATTCCTTCGCCAGGTTTAATTGTAATCGGGTTTAATATATCAAGATCGATTGGGTTTTTTGGACCATGAGCAGCTACTTGGATCAGCGTATCTCTACGCTCATCGAATAAATATACGACACAATCTAAAAAATCAAGATGTGCAATTACATTCTTGGTTAATGCCCAACAAACTTCCTCGACTGACTGCGTTCGCGTAAGTGATTGGGTGAAAGCCTCGATAATGGTTAAAATATTGGTCATAATGGGTGATAAACCTTCACAATTTATATATTATTACCAAGTAAACAAATGGTCATTCTACTTTATCTAAATGATAGGGTTCACCTTATTTGACAACTACAAACGAACGTTCTTCAATATACCCAGACGAATGATACAATCGAACATAATACATACCCTCTTCTAACCCATGAACAGGTATCTGACAAAAGGTGCTTGGCCGCTGATCAATGTCATAGACAACTTGTCCGACCATATTTACCACAACACACTTAAATAAATTAATGCTTTTTGATTGAATCTGTAATGTAGTATGTACTGGGTTGGGAAATACAGTAATTTGATCCTTTTCCGTAATGGACACATTAGAGATGATTGTTACATTAACTGAATCCCAAGCGGAACAACCATTAGCATCTGTAATGATTACCGTATAAAGCCCTTGACAAAGCCCCGTCAAATTAGTTGTTGTATCACCCGTACTCCAAAGTACTTGATAAGGGGATACCCCCCCACTGATCGCTGCAGTGATAGTGCCATCACAATTTCCGACAACTGGATCTGATTGCAACCCAACTTGTATGGGTGATGGTTCATTGACATCCATGGAGTCAATTTGAAAAGTACATCCAGCCGAGTCTGTTATCTGTACTGTATATGCTCCCGCAAATATTGAGCTTAAAATGGTGTCTGTACTATTGTTCGACCAATTGAAATTGATCATACCCTGACCACCTACTACTTGGATCATGATACTCCCCGAACTGTCACCATGACAATGTACATCATTAATAGTTGCCGTTGCAGTAAAGGGATCCGGTTCGGATATAGCTATGGAATCCAATACGAAACAGCCCAATGAATCTAAAATAAAAACCGAGTACATACCTGCTGACAGTCCATATATAATGGCTGTTGTATCTGAAGAGGACCAAAAATAATCATAAGGTCCTGTGCCGCCTGTTGGCATAGCAGATAATACACCTGAACTATCATTAAAACATTGTAAATCGAAACCTGAAAGATGGCTCAATAATGTATCTGGTATGGTCACAAAGAAAGTATCGGTTGTTGAACAACCAGCCAGGGTGGAAACACTGACAGTATATGTTCCTGCCTGCAACCCATTTACCGAACTTGTTGTCTGACCCGTTGACCAAACTAAACTAGTATTAGCAGGGTCATTGAGTAATAGATCAATTTTACCTCCCCCTTGTGAATAATCTTGACATTTTACGTTCAAGACATTTGAAGCAGTGATGAGTGGTGCAGCGTCAGGTATTAATGTGGAATCAACGACAATACATCCATCTGTATGTGTAATGGTCACATACTGCCAACCAGCCCATAGGTTCGTTCCGATTTTATTAATGCTTGCATTATTAGACCATTGGTATGTACAACTACTAAACATACATTGACACCCTGAACTGTTTACTTGAATGGTTGCATTGCTATCGCCAAAACAAGTGGGTAGTGTCAATCCACCAAAAAGCAAGTTGTATGGATCTGACAATGAGATGGAATCATCTACATAACAACCCGTAGAGTCAATAACTCTGATATAGTATGTACCTACATCAAAATTGTACGTGGTATCAGAAATGGCTCCTGTAGACCAGACATGAGTGTAGGGTGCTGTTCCGCCATTAGGCTGAACCACAGCCATACCATCTCCAAAGCCATTGCAGCTTATAGGAGTCAAAAGTACACCAGCAGATAAACCTGTACATGAAACCACTTCATAGTTATATTTTCCATCGAATGACGTTCCCATGTAGGCACCCCATGCTATTCCTGTTGGAGGTACGGGTGTATTAAGTTGTATTTTTGAAACCTTGAACCCATTAGGTCCCATTGGATTTAAACTATCTGCTCTATATGCAAAAACTATATCAAGATCACCATCTTGATCCAGATCATCGATCAGTATTGAAGAACCTAAATTAACACCTCCCTCTAAATTGCTCAAAGGAGAAACAGAGGATTCATCAAAATCAATCACTGAAATTTGGTGTGTAAAATGTGTTCCTGTATGATAATTTAAACTGGCAAGTACTTCGTCACGTCCGTCACTATCAATATCTACAGCTGAAGCAGAAGAAAAATTAATCGTTGACAAACTATCTATCCATACAAGATTACCATTCGCCCCATCAATTAATACCTGAAAATAATCGGTAAATGATGGTGCATGCCCTTGCGCCAAAACTACATAAACATCTGGTGTAATGTCACCCGTAAAATTTCCAATCGTAGGAGCAGCACTTGTTTCAGTATTGAATCGTTGCCAATCCCATATGAGTTGTGAATTCTGTCCATCAAAAACACGAACATGGCCGTTGTAAGAAACATTAACAATATCCAAAACTTGATCTCCATTCACATCGGACAAACTTGAAGGAGCTATAAAACCTCTTGTTGGATGTACCGCCAGAACCGTTGCCGATTGGATGTTGTTAGACATTAAATCAACTAATGGAACACGCCAAAGTGATCCACCTACATCCTCTCCACCTGAACCAAATACGATCTCGTGTCCTAGTCCTGTAAAATCTGCGACAACGGGTGAACAATACGTTTCTTTTCCATCAGGCATAGTATCTTTGGCAAGTATAGATCCTGTTGCTGCATCTAGAACCATTAAATACCCGGGATCTCGCTCTGTTATCCATGAAGGCAGTGAGTGGTTTCCTCCATTTGCCACTAACAATTCGGATAATCCGTCAAAATTTTGATCAGGAACCCACTGGGCAGAATAAAAATTAAACCAACCACTATCTACCGCCTCTGTAGGAGGACGATCAAAAAATTCCCAAATCATCTGTCCGGTTGAACCATCAATAGCATAAAACTCCCCATATCGTCCACCGATAAAAACATCCTCGATACCATCGCTATTGATATCTTGAAAAGTGGCAGAACCAAAAATCTCTTCCTCAACAGCAAAACGCCATAAAACCTGACCTGTTTGACCATCAATCGCAACAACTCCATTTGTTTGAGCCTGACCATCTAAACCACCACCAATGATAATATCTTTGATAGTGTCCGTATTTAAATGTACAGCCCTAGGAGAAGAAAATGTCGTTGACGTATCAATGAACGTAGACCAAGTAGTTTGTTGCGCTGATGTCACAGTAACTATACCGATCAGAAAATATATCGTTCTAAAAAAACTAGCATTCATCCTTAGCAAGATTTAAACATGATGCCAAAATACGAAAAGAAGTGCAATTTTTAAGACGGATGAACAAAGATAGGGTTCTGCTACATTTCGAATAAGTTATTCTTTATTGTAGGCATACTTATCGTTCGTGATATTTTTCTCAAATAAATTGTGAACTAATAAAATACCCAACCCAAATAGAATAGCACCGATAATCAACATATTATTTACCAAGCCCTCATTAGAAAAAGACAATTTAATAAGGATGGTTGATATCATAAAACCTGAATTACGAATGATCTTATGGAATCGGTCAGAATAGAAAAATGATGCTAATAATAAAAGAACATCTACAATGATCAACATTGAAAAAAAATCATCAAAGAAGACCGAATTTATGTTATTAAATAATGAATCAAACGTTTCTTGGCTTGTTATGAATGCATACGACCAATTAAGTAATGTTAACGTACCTAAAGCAATTAATATTGGTAGTAATATAAGGGCTATGGCTCTTTTTAGAATAACAAACCGTTTCACACTTTTACGTAATGTTGAAACATCCGTCATATGTTCTGTTTTTTTAGTAGGCGAATGCCTGTAAAACAAATAAATCAACATAAAGAGTAGTAAAGCAGTTACTGCATCATATGTAAACTGAAGGTCATATTTGTTGGTAAACCAATTGGATGTTAACTCTAAATTTGAAATGTCTTTGAAGATACGACGTATAACGATTAGTGTGATGATCTCATATTGTTTGCCAATATATATCGTGATAGATTTTGGCAAATAATAAATAAGTAAATACACTTCGTACACTAAAATGAATGAAAACGGTGTATAAATAGCAAATATGGGATTGGTCATAAATGTAGACTCAATCTGTATCCAATTTTGTTGGCAAAAGAATATGACAATCAGATGAGTAAGGTAACTCATTATGGCAATTGATAGAACAATGCGTTCACCTTTTTCGCGAACCTTGTTAGATAGTACCTTCAAGTACATTCCATTAACTGCTGAATTGAATCGATTATTAAACATTCATTTGTAACACATTATCAATAGATTAGTTGCTCAATAAACCATGAAAGAACTTGACAATGCTCAATTAATTTAATTTTATTGCAACATTGTTGCAATAAAACATTATCTTTGCCCTAATTAAATTTTTAAAAAAAATGAAAAACAAATTTTTCCAACTTTTCTTACTTGCCATTTCTTTTGGTTTTATAGCGTGTGAAAAGGATGAACCTACAATCCCGAATGAGGAAGAAGTGATCACTACCATGCGACTTTACTTAACACCTTCAACTGGAGGTAATCCAATCGTTTTCGAATTCAAAGATCTTGACGGTGATGGTGGAAATGCACCTACAATAACATCTGATACATTAGCTACAAATAGCACATATTCAGGAGTAATCGAGCTTCTTAACGAAACAGAAACACCAGCTGACACAATCACACTAGAAATTTTAGAAGAAGATGCTGATCATCAGTTCTTTTTTGCTTCAACCGTTAGTGGTACTACTGCATCTTATAATGACCTAGATGGTAACAATCAACCTATCGGACAACAATTCATATTAACTACGGGAAGTTCGGGCCAAGGTCAATTTACAGTTACCTTACGTCATGAGCCTGATAAGAGCGCTCAAGGTGTATCTGCTGGAGATATTACCAATGCAGGTGGAGAAACAGATATTGAAGTAAGTTTTGATCTGCATGTTCATATGTAGGACGATTATATTATTGTTGATTTGCTATTCTTCATTTGCTCAAGAATGCAAAATCACTATCAGAGGTGTTGTTATTGATCAAAATAGCAACACCCCTGTTCCTTTGGTGCATATACTATCCAATGAATCCAATATTAATGCATTGTCTGACAACGATGGTCGTTTCGTAATAAACAACATATGCCCAGGTGAGCATCATTTCACCATTTCGCACATTGGTTGCAATCCTGTGACAAATATTATTAACGTTCGGAAAGACACTCAGATCACGTTTTTTCTCCATCATTCTCCGATTTCGATTGAAAGTGTTGTTGTAGAGAGCTCCACAAATAATTCAACAACTCAGGCAAATGAGATATTGAACAAGCAAATTATTCAAGACAACTCAAATAAGAATATAGCTACAATTGCTGCCGAAAACTTGGGTATAGATATGATAAAAAGTGGATCTAGTATATCGACACCCGTTGTTCATGGTTTATTTGGTAACCGAATACAAATTATCAATAATGGTATTCCATTGAGTGGCCAACGTTGGGGACTCGATCATAGTCCCGAATTGGATCCAAACTCAGCAAATCGAATCCGCCTTGTAAAAGGCAGTAATCTACTTCAATATCCTAATGCGCAAGCTGGAAGTGCATTGATAATTGAGTCGTATCCGAAAAGTGAGGACCCTCATCTGCATGGTGGATTTAGTTATGCTTTTGAAAGTAATGGCCTTGGACAATCTATAAATGCTTCACTACAACAATTTACAGAATCCTTCTCATGGAAAATTATGGGTTCTGGCAAATTGATCGGTGATCGCAGGAGCCCAGATTATTACCTTACGAATACAGGTCATAAAGAAGCTAACCTGGCTCTACAGCTGAAATCAAATTTTAATGAAAACGCTTCCTTGAGTTTACTAGCTAGTACCTTTAATTCCCAAACGGGTATTTTACGCGGTAGCCAAATTGCAAACACAACAGATCTTTATTATTCGATTCGAGTAGATACCCCCTTTTTTACATCGCTTCAGCATAGCTACACCATTGATGCCCCGAGCCAACGCGTCATGCATAATTTTTTCAAACTAAATTATGATGCACACTTTCACACAAATCATTACATAAAAGCAACCTGGTCTGGGCAACATAACATCCGCCGAGAATATGATGTTCGCCGATCAGGTAGATCTGAAATTCCATCCTTGCAGATTGTGAAATTCAATAGTTTTTTAGAAGTAATGCATTTATACGAATCAGATCAAAACGTTTCAATTCGTTCTGGCCTACAACACATATTTACAGATAATACTAATAATGCCATAACAGGTATTTTACCCTTTATACCTGACTACAACGAACAAGTTGCTGCTGCATTTAGTATTCTAAATTATTCGATAGGCTCATTTAATTTCGAGACGGGGTTCCGAT
>CAXQBA010000504.1:0-7288 GCA_964221885.1 Luminiphilus sp.
CCAAGCCTGACATCCAAGAAACGTAGCACCACCTAAAATAGTAATGACAAGCCACTTGACCACTCCACTAATGTTTTCCATTTTACCCTCTTGTACCGCTCTTAAAACAGTAACTGAACTTACAATCAGAACAAAAGTCATGAATGTTACAAATATTAAAGGTAAGCCCTCTAAACCAAATGGTGCCGTACTGAATACAAAATCAGGAACAGGCCACGCATTCATTGAAAAACGCAAAGAACCATATGAGATCAAAAATCCAGCAAATGTAAAGGCATCTGATAATAGGAAGTACCACATCATCAATTTACCATAACTGGTCTTGAATGGAGAATCACCACCATTCCAGAGGTCCTCATTTTCGAGGTTTTTTTCGATTTCTACAGCAGTATCATGTGCCATTATAACGAATTTAAATTGTCATTTCAACAAGAGCCAAAAGTATCAACTATTGTTGAGTATAAAAAAATATTATCAAATAAATCCAAACAAAATCAACAAAGTGCCAATAGGTAAAAACAAGTTCTAACCGTAACTGACGCTTAGGAGTCCATTCTCGTGTTTTTTTACGTAAAGCATGAATCAAGCATACCAACAATCCCGTCAATCCTCCAATGATATGTAAGGCATGAATACCTACCAACATTCCAGTAAAACTACTGGATTGATTCGTATGAAGGAAAACTTGCATATCATTTAGTGCTAACCAACCTAGATATTGATAGATCATAAATAACATACCTAAGCCAAAACCAAATACAAGTAGCGTGATGTAGACACTATACTTCTTATTCACGTACTGTCTGTACGCAAGATGAAGCACAATGCTACTTAGCACAATTGCTGTTGTACTAATAAAAAATTCTTGGGGTATAGGAAAGATCAACCAATCGCTTGCTGCACGACGTACTAAATATGCACTTGTTAATGCAGAAAACAACATCACTATACTGACCAAAGCAGTCCACAATGCGAACTTCTTAGGATGTATACGTTTTAATCTTATGGCGCTGGACATACTCATTGGTTTAAAGTTTATCGATCATTAATATGATTAATGAAAGAGGTAAATAAAAAAATGAGCAGAACATCAAACCTCTTGCTGCCTTATCTGTCAACTTGTAAAAGAGGTTTATGGAATAATACGTGTATATGATAGCTAGAATCAGCAATACAAAAGCCGATACGATTCCAGTCATTCCGATATAATACGGAACAAATGCTAATGGTATTAAAAACATAGCATAGACAACACATTGAAGAGCCGTAGATCTATTGCGGCCATCCTTATCGGAAGATGGTAACAAATAGAAACCCGCATTCGTGTAGTCTTTATTAGCGATCCAGGCAATAGCCCAAAAATGAGGAAACTGCCAGAAAAATTGTATGGAGAATAATACCAAAGCCGCCGTACCCAAATCACCTGTAGCTGCAACCCAGCCAATCGACATAGGTAATGCACCAGGTATAGCTCCTATCCAAACGGCTACTGGTGATACACGCTTTAAGGGCGTATAAATGAATGAATAGGTTGCAAAAGATATAGCCCCAAGAACAGCTGTTTGTGGGTTGAAGTAAAGGAGCGACAATACACCTATGACAAACATAATTCCGGCACTAAGCACGGCTTCAGAAACATCCATTCTTCCATTTGCCAATGGACGCTGACTGGTTCGATTCATCAATTTGTCCGTGTCCTTTTCTAATACCTGATTGATCGCATTAGAGGCCCAGGTGACCAATAAACCACCAATTACCAAAAAAAGATAATCATTCAATAGAAAGGATGATGCACCTAAATAAAACGTAGCACAGGCTGAAAAAACGACAAGTAACGACAAACGAAGTTTGACCAACATAACATAATCACTGATCTTACTTCGTAAGAGCGTTGAAATTGAAATATGTTTTTTTGTCGTAGTCACGTAGTATTCTTATTAATTAGTGGCCACCATCTTTTTCACCTTCAGCCAATGGCTCAGTCTGTAGTACGAATTCTCTGTCATCATACTTACTGAGATCATATGGCCAGCGATGTACAGCTGGTATCTCACCTTCCCAGTTACCATGACCAGCATTGATAGGTGCTGTCCATTCAAGAGTTGTAGCTCCCCAAGGATTCAATTTATCTTGTTTTCTACCACGATAAATCGAATAGAAGAAATTGACAACAAAAAGAATCTGGAACATGAATACCACGATCGCAGCAATTGTTATGAATTGATTCATAGCATCAAATTGGCTGAAAGATGCAAATGTATCAAAACGATAGTATCTTCTAGGAACACCTGCCATACCTAAATAGTGCATCGGACCAAACACAGCATAAGCACCTATAAATGTGCCCCAGAAGTGTAATCTACCGAGCGTTTCATTCATAAACCTGCCGTATAGTCTAGGGAACCAGTGATAAATACCTGCAAACATACCAAAGAAAGCAGCAACCCCCATTACAACGTGGAAGTGAGCTACAACAAAGTATGTATCGTGCTGTTGTATATCGATCGCTGAATTACCTAAGAAAATACCTGTTAAACCTCCAGAAATAAACATGGATACAAAACCGATCGAGAACAACGAGGCTGAGTTATATCGGAAATTACCTCCCCAAACCGTAGCAATCCAGTTGAATACTTTGACAGCTGACGGAACTGCGATGATCAATGTAAATAGCACAAAGATATTTGCAATGAATGGATTCATACCGGTCATATACATATGGTGAGCCCAAACAAGGAACGATAATACCGCAATAGCAAGAATAGAGAAGACCATAGCTTTGTAACCAAAGATCGGTTTTCTGGCGTGTACTGATAATACTTCAGATACGATGCCCATCGCAGGTAAAATAATGATATATACCTCTGGATGCCCAAGGAACCAAAATAAATGCTGATATAAAATGGCTGAACCACCAACGCGTGTTGTGAGTGCTTCACCAGCTACATAGATCTCATTCAAAAAGAACGACGTCCCTAATACCCTATCAAATGTAACCATAAAGAACCCTGAAGCTAGAACAGGGAATGAAAGCAAACCTAGAATGGCAGTAACGAGGAAAGCCCAAATGGTAAGAGGTAATCGGAACATATGCATACCCTTGGTTCTCATATTGATAACCGTAGTAATGTAGTTGATACCACCTAGAAGGACAGACACAACAAACAATACCAAACTTACGATCCATAACGTTGCTCCAGCTTTAGACCCATCCGAAGCCTGAGGTAATTCTGAAAGTGGTGGATAAGCTGTCCAACCACCAGAGAATGGTCCGGTATTTAAGAATAGGGATATGAACATGACAGCACCAGCTAAGAAGAAGAACCAGTATGATAACATATTCATCATAGGTGAAGCCATATCTCTAGCACCACATTGCAATGGAATAAGAAGGTTACTGAATGTACCACTCAGACCAGCTGTCAATACAAAAAATACAATGATCGTACCATGCATGGTAACTAATGCATAATAGAAGTTTGGATCCAAAGTACCTTCACCTGTTGCTGGATCAATATCGATCCATCCACCTAGTAAAGGTTGAAGCCAAGCCATATCTGCATCGGGAAAACCCAATTGCAAACGGAAGATGATCGACATAGCTGCACCGATCAAAGCCCAAAACATTCCTGTGATCAAGAATTGTTTAGCAATGGTTTTGTGATCCTGACTGAAAATATATCGATCGACAAATGACGACTGATATTTATCACCGTGGTGATCTCCGTGGTCATCATGACCGTGATGGTCATCATGCGTTAGTAGATCCTGCTCTTTTACATTTAGATTTGCCATACTAGCTTTTTTAAAATTTTAATTCAAAATTTAATTATACATCTGAGTCCTGAGCAGAGGTCTCAGTTGTGTTCAAGGTTAATCCGTTACTTTGAGTATCGTCAGTCACTTCCTCAACTTTTTGAGTTAATGACGTTAATTCTTTTAATAGGGCAGCTGATTGCGTACGAAGTTCTTTAGCCTCCTCAACATCATTGCTGATTCGTGCTTTGTTGAGAAGTACTTTGATGTCTTTCATGAACTGAGCTGATGTTCTGAATTCATCATCTGAGTACTCGTATGAGTTTCTGATCTCTTTGGCTGCAGCATAATCCTCACCAATGTATAGTTTATTCAAAACAAGAGCTTCTAATGACTCATGTCTTGCCATCTTAAATGGATCATCATCAGTGCCCCAAATCTTAGAGAAATATTGAGACTTAATGGTACCTTTTGTATTAGGTACAACATAGAGTTTTTCCTCAAAAGTTTCTGGGTCAAAAACACGAACAGAATCAACTTGAATCTTACCACCTTCTTGTGCATCCAACCAATCTAAATATTCATCCTCTTCAACAATACGTACAATATTTCTCATTGAGTAATGACCTCTTCCACAAAGCTCTGCACAAGCTAACTCGTAATTGTAGGTCTCCCAACGCTCTTTAGTTGGATCATTTGCATCAGGTACTTGCCACTCAGGACGTGTACTTAAACGACGACGCATCGAATCCGTTGTTACGGTTGGTGTGAAGATAAAATAGGTCGGCATACCTGGAACAGCATCCATCTTAACGCGCATGTCACGAATATAGAAATTATGCAAAACGTCCCTAGCAGTGATACGAACACGTACCTTTTTGTCTTTAGGTAGGACCAATTCAGTGGTCATGAAATCATCAATATTCTTTTCATCGGTCCATGTCTGACCTAATGGATTATTAGAATTGATCTGCGTAAAATACTTTGTACCCAACTTACCGTCACGACCTGGATAACGTAAGTACCATAAAAACTGAGAACCTGTTGCCTCAATTTCTATAAATTCATTATCAGACCCTTCAGCAGGTAAGATGACACTCTGGGCTTCTTCTGGTAGATCCGTCATGATATTATTCCATGCATCGAGACCATCGATCACTAAAAATGCCATTACGATGGCCGGAATGATCATCCAAACCATTTCTAATTTTTCATTATGGGCCAAGTAGGTTGCTTTTTTGCCTCTAATACCTCTGTATTTCCAGCCAAACCAGAAAAGAGCAATATGCGTCAAAAAGAAAACAATACTTGTGAAAAACAAGGTTACATTAAATAAACGATCAACCTCAGTGCCATGCTCAGAGGCTGCTGTGTTCGGCCCCCATCCAAGAGAAGTAGGTATGTAATGGTAGAACGACCATACACAAATCAATAAAAAAGCAACCATGAAGAACATACCTACTCCTGCATGAAATTTGTTTATTTCGTCTTCCTCGCCTGGATCAGCTCGTACAATTGAAGCTAATTCTCTGGCTTTACCTATCTGTACTACGAATACAGTAAAAAGTATGATAAATAATACGATTGTCAATCCCATTTTAATGATATTTTAAGTTTCGTTCGTATATCTAATTTTCTAAATAAATAACAGTTATTCGCTGATGTTGTTGACTCATTAATGAGGTTCTTTTACAACACCAATTCCCGTATCGTGATGTTCACTTTCTTGTAGATAAGGATCATTTTTCGGATATAATGAAACCTTTGCCATTGATGAGAACATTACGTATAAAAACAGTCCTAAAAACCCTAGGAATGTACCTATTTCTAAAAACCCTGGTGCATGAACACCAAACATAAAGCTTGGAATTTCAGCATGTGCTGCATGTGCATGATCCTCGTCACCATGAGCATGTGTATCAGCATGGTCATCATGGGCATGTCCGTCATCTGAATGTCCGTCATGATCGTGTCCATCTTCAGCATGTCCATCATGATCGTGTCCATCTTCAGCATGTCCATCGTGATCATGTCCATCATTTTCATCATGCTGATAGTAGGTCAAAACAGCCTTTGCTTCATTTTCATTCATTTTATAGGTGTTTTCACCATGTGCATCATGACCATGATGCGCATGAGAAATATGCGATTTGTGCTCGTAGTTATACCAAACACCTGGTTTGATCATTTGATAAAAATCTAACCAATGTCCAAAGAATACAAGACCCGCTGTGAAACCTAAGGTACCCAATGTTCTTTTTGACGTATTCATCATCAAAATGAAGAATGGAGCCACAAAATTGATCAATATATTAGCAAAGAATAATGGCTTAAACTGCTCAAAACGGATAAAGAAATATTGTGTTTCTTCACCATTGTTCGAATACCAGATCAAAAGGAACTGAGAGAACCACAGGTAAGTCCAGAAAACAGAAAAACCAAATATATATTTACCAAGATCATGCGTGTGCTCGGCACTAAAACCTTGTAAATGACCTCTAGAACGTAGAAATAGGATTGTCATATATACAAGTGCTACCATTGACACCCAAAGGCTTACTGTTGCATACCAAGCAAATAATGTTGAATACCAGTGTGTATCCACCGACATTACCCACTGCCAGATACAATATGCACTTGAAAAACCAGCAATTGGTAAAAATGCAGCTGCATAAATACGTGTTTTCTTCGTATGTACTGGTACAGAATCATTGACAGTAACTGTATATTCCGTGTTGTCTTGGTCGAATGAAAGCTTTCTGAACATGAAAGCAAAGAATGACCAAACAACAATAACAACGGCAGTAAGTAGATACGCAATCGGATTTACAAATGATGATTTGTGATAAGCTAACTCATCGAAATGTTCACTTGCTGGATCCATATACTCCTTGTCATTCCATAGATAAAGTAATTCTGTTCCACTAACATTGAAATAAATGGCCAGACCCAATATTGCAAATAAAATGGCTCCTATGTATAAAAATGGCATCATCGCTTCAGGAACACGTTTGAAAAGTATATGCCATCCACCCCATGCCATGGTATGAGTTGACATGAACAAAACAGCTGCGAATGCTATACCTACAAAGAATACTGAATTGTGGAGGTAATTCGTCCAAAATCTTAAATGATGCATATCTTCAGCACCTGAATTCCATGACAAGAACAAACAAAGAGCACCAATTACCATCAGTGAGACAGTAAAGATCTTTGTCTTGTTATCAAATACAAATGTGTCGTTTTGGTTATTCATCTTTAACTTAAATTGTTATGTCAAATAATATAGCTGAGTTGTTATTCTTCTACTGATTCTTCTGCGTCATCCACAGGTGATACATTTACCTTGGCGATCGGGTTATACTCCTCACCCAGACTAGTTGCCTGAAGAGAACGAATATAATGAATGACCTTCCAACGCTCCATGTGACTAAGTTTATCTGTATGAGGTTGCATCATTCCTTTACCATGAACGATCGCATTGTAATATCTTGCATCATTAGCTTCCAAGAACTCTTCTTTCAAGTAGTTA
>CAXQBA010000505.1:0-5857 GCA_964221885.1 Luminiphilus sp.
TCAGTACCAAAACCTTTGATCTGCATCTCATAGGAACCGCAACCATTGCATTGACGTTGAATGGGTTGCGAATAACCACAATAATGACAACGAAGGTTTGAGGAGTATTGGTGATACGTCAAACTAACATCACAGTATTTACATGAAACAACATCTCCACATGATTGACAACTCATGACTGGAGCATATCCTCTTCTATTTTGAAACAAGATGATCTGTTTATTTTCAGCTAAGGATCTTTTCATTGCTTGAATCAGATCAGGTGTAAACATACCATTTGGATCTCCAGATTTTTTTAATTCCCGTAAATTGGCTAATGCTATTTTTGGGAGTTTTGCTTCTCCGTATCGTTGATTCAACTCAACTCGACCATATTTTCCGATCAGCGTGTTAAAATATGTGTTTATAGATGGGGTAGCAGAACCTAATAGAACCTTTGCTCCATAAAGTGTCGCTAAATAAATAGCTGCATCACGACCATGATACCTTGGAGCTGGATCTTTTTGTTTGTATGAACTATCGTGTTCTTCATCAATAATTACCAATCCAAGATTCGAAAAAGGTAAAAAGATCGAAGATCTCGCACCAAGAATGATGGGTGTACCTTTCATTACAGATTGCCAGGTTTCCACTCGTTCATTAGAACTATATCTTGAATGATAAACGACAATGTCATCTGCAAAGTGCGCTTGTAACCGTTCAACAATCTGAGTGGTTAATGCAATTTCAGGTAGTAAATAAAGTACTTGCTTTCCTAAGGTTAAGTAGTGCTCGATCAATCGAATATAGATCATGGTCTTTCCAGAACCTGTGACGCCGTGTAAAAGTGCTACATTTTGGGTTTTATGTACTTGTTCAATTTCATTAAGAGCACGTTGTTGAGCATCTTGTAGTGTAAAACCAGAATGGATGTCACCTTCATAACTACTCAATCGACTTACTTGTACGGTATACTTCTCCAGAATACCTTTCTCGATCAGTTTTTTAAGGATGGGTGATCGGTTTTGTTCCTTTTGGAATAAGACACGTTTTGAAACATGAACCGATGATTCGCTCAAAAGGGCATAATCCAAAAGTAAACGTGCTTGTGCTTTTGCAGATGCTGAAAGAGTCTCTAAGGCTTTTTGGATACCATTTTCCACTTGAAAGGGTTCGGCCAATCGAAGATAATCTTCTTTCTTTGGTTTATAACTCTCTTTTAATTCCTCTCGAATGACGATCCATTTCTCCGATAAACAAGATTTGATGATGGCTGCAATATTTGAGGAGGGTAGAAGAGATCGCAGTTGTTTGATGGTCAATTCTTGTTGGTGCTGCAATGCTTTTACAATGATATATTCATCATTATGCATGGTCAATTCTTCCAGATCAACAGTGTTCATTTTAGGATGGATCATCAAAATCGTTTCACTACTCATTTTGAGACCAGCAGGTAAGGCTGCGATCATTACCTCCCCAATATGGCACATATAGTAGTCATTGATCCAAAGCCAGAATTTGATCTGCGTCTCAGTTACAATAGGTAATGAGTCCAACACAGATAAAATAGGCTTAGGTGTGTAGTCAGTGGGTTCATCTTGATGTACTTTATACACAATGGCACTATAAATCTTTCCTCTTCCAAAGGGTACTTCAACTCGGATACCAGGTTGAAGTATTTGATCGATATGAAAGGGTACAACGTAGGTAAACATCCCTTTAACTGCCAAAGGAAGAATCACATCGACCATGTATCGCTTTTCTTGGTCTGCCTGACTTGTCATTATATCAAGCTGACTCATGGATTGGATTTTTTATTAAAAAGTTGACGTAAAATGACTATATCAGCCGGACTGATATTTGATAATTGATCGGGTACCGATTGGATCCACTTCAGATTGATATGTTCATTTAATCGTATGCACTCTGAAGAATCAAAAGAACAAAGGAAAGGGTACAATTCAATAGTAACATTTTGATAGCTATGCTGAACAAATGGTAAGGTCCGTTTTATGGATAAATGGATTGAAAGCTCTTCGAGAATCTCACGATGTATACATTCCTCTAGACTTTCTCCATCCTCCACTTTGCCACCCGGAAATTCCCATTGGTTTCCATTTTTTTTGTAGGCAGGACGTTGTACCAGCAAAACTTCCCCCGATGCATTTTGAATGACCGCACAACAGACCTTCATTTTTTTCATGTAGTAATATTGACTCAATAATCGCAAAACAAATGATACTAAAAAAGCTCGGATTTCCGTAGTTATTCACTAAAAGAAGTAGAATCAAAAGATAAAAAAATGGATTTATGGTTTGTGAGGTGCGAATCCAATCAGGTTCAAAATATGAATAAAGTATCCCATGTTTTTCAATCTCATGTTGTACTGAAAAATGATCTTATGAACGTATTATCTCTTAATTCAGTACAAATTATCTATTTTTATGGTTCATGAATAAATCAAACATCAACTAATGGAGTGGATTGAACTGCTTAAAGAAAACTATGCGATCCTATTGATTCCATTTATATCGGCTATAATAGGCTGGGGTACGAATGTACTTGCAATCAAAATGACCTTTTATCCTCTTGAATTTATTGGATTCCAGTTTGGAGTTAAGCCAATTGGATGGTCGGGGTTTCCTCCAATTGGATGGCAGGGGATCGTACCCTCAAAAGCAGGTGTTATGGCAGGAAAGGCAACGGATATGATCACGACAAAATTGATCGATATCGAAGAGCAGTTTGGTCGTATCAACCCGAAGATCGTAGCCAAAGAGATGGGAGGGTCTGTCCTTAGGTTAGCACGCCAAGTAACTGATGAAGTAATGACTAAACATGTTCCTATGTGGAAGTTGTTACCCACACGCACCAAAGAAAATGTATACGCAAAAGCGGCAGAGGAGATTCCTTTGGTCATAGAGGAGATTATGGAGGATGTAAAGGTAAATATCACCGAAGTATTCGACTTAAAAACCATGGTGATCAATTATTTGATGGATCATAAAGAGTTGATCAATCGGATATTCTTGGAAGTAGGTGATAAAGAGTTTCAATTTATTGAGCGATCTGGATTTGTATTTGGTTTTATTTTTGGGATTTTTCAAGCGTTTATTTGGATGCAATATGGAGCATGGTGGCAATTACCACTAGGAGGACTTGTTGTTGGATATCTCACCAATGTTCTTGCACTACGATTGATTTTTTCACCGGTACACCCCATTAAACTATTTGGCATGACCATCCAAGGTCTTTTTATTAAAAGGCAAGAGGAAGTTTCTAGGGGGTATTCAAATTTGATTGCTGAAAATATTATGACCATGGATAATGTTTTTACCGAGATGTTCAATGGGGAAGGTGCTGATAAATTGGTTCGAATCATTGAAAAACATGCTCA
Source organism: Luminiphilus sp. (assembly GCA_964221885.1). Taxonomy (GTDB): domain Bacteria; phylum Bacteroidota; class Bacteroidia; order Chitinophagales; family Saprospiraceae; genus Aureispira. The sequence goes on from CAXQBA010000505.1 coordinate 3,377, forward strand.
GGAAGGTATTGACAAAACAGCAGGATTTAATTCAACATTGATACGCTTTACATCAGGTACGGATACTTATGATGATATCAAACAAGTTGCCATTCAAGAATTCATTGAAGCGGCACCCAATCAAATAAAATTGGTTTTTGATTACGCCAAACAAGCTTTAGATATTGAGGATACCCTACACACTCGAATGTCTAGTTTACCTCCGGATGAATTTGTGAATTTCTTACGACCTGTCTTTCAGGAAGATGAATGGAAATTGATCCTAGTTGGTGCTATTTTAGGTATGGTGGCTGGGTTTTTACAATTATTGATCACATAAAAAAAGCCGTGGGAAACCACCCCCACGGCCGTACTAAAACTAAACCATAACACATTATGATTCTTCTGGTGCTTAGGCACCTTTTCCTCAGGTATAGTTCGTTCGATTGAAAATGTGTGTTATGCTCGTTTGGCTTTATCCCATGTGACAGCTTGTTGTCCCAAGAGATAATTTTTAAAACCTAGCAGAGCAGATGTATTCATCATATTGAAATAAAAAGGAATGAATAATATTTTTAATTTCAGGTTATTGTTGTTGGCGATCATACCAGCTACTGCTAGTGAATGAAACAGTAGCTGAATTACAAATAAGATACTGTAGATTCCACCTAATTGCATTGATAAATACCAATTAATTGGAAAAACTACAATTAATGCTAGTGGTGTTATAGTCCAACGAAGTATTCTATGTGATATGTACTGAAATGCAAAAAGTGGGTATTTCAAAGGATTCAACAAATGAACTGTTCGGATGATCGATTGAATTCCACCTGCACAAATACGAACTTTTCGCTTCATTTCTTCATTCATATTGGCTGAACCTTTTTCTACAGCATAAGCCTCCGATGTGTAGCCGATCTTATAACCTTTATCAATTACATTCATGGATATCATGAAATCATCTAGTATGGTATCTTTTTCGGGGGCCTCATAAAGATTTCTACGAATAGCAAATAACTCCCCAGCAGCACCGATCACAGAATTTAATTCATAAGACCACCTTTTGAGTGTAGATTCATATTTCCAGTAAATTCCTTCATTAGATGCAGCACCATTGGCCGTGTCTGTTGAAACTCTTTTTTCACCGGATACGCAGCCTACTTTTTCATCCATAAACTCAATTGCTAAAATACGTAAGGCATCCTCATTTAGCATTGCGTTTGCATCAGAGAAAACAACGATATCACCTGTTAATTTATCCATGATACGATTCATCGCATGCATCTTTCCATTGCGTTTATCGCTGTGATAATATTGAATTTGATCTTGTTTTTTGAGGAAATCGACAGATCCATCATCAGAGCCATCCGTCACAAAAACAATATCTAATTTATCAGTTGGATAGTTGATTAAAAGTGTATTGTCGATCTTTTCTTGTAATATATCCAGTTCGTTGAAACAAGGAATAACAAACGATATTCGTGGTGTTGAATCATCGGTAAAAGCTATTTCCTTAGGTTTCGATGTCAAAAAACGTTTTAAGCGGACCAGTATGAATAAAACTAAACCGTATCCTAAGTAGGTGTATATGATCAAAAAACATAGACACCAAAATGTGGTTTCTAAAATGGACATAAGGGTTATATTGTATGTTTAAGCAACTTGGTTTATATATTTCCACAACAATCCAACACTCTTTTCCCAAGTATGTGATTGTGCAAATTCAATCCTTTGTTTCTCTTTTTCTGGACTATTCTCCTGAATGGCTAATTGGATCAGACGGATATAATCTTCTAAATTTTCACCTAGATAAACATGCTCCTTGAACATTTTCATAGCAATGGTTTTGGTCGATACAATCGGTTTACCCATAGCCAAATATTCATCTATCTTTAAAGGATAATTTCCCTTGGTAAGCATATTCACAACTTGTGGGTTGATACATACATCAAATGTTTTGATGTATTTTGGCATATCTTCTTTAGGATGTAAACCATGAAACGTTACATTTTCATAATTATGTAAAGGTGAAGCAGCAAAGCATTTATCCATAGGTCCTACAAATGAGAAATGATACTCAGGCATCTTCTCACACAAATTGAGTAGGAGTTCATGATCCAAGCGCATACTTGATAAAACACCAGTATAACCAATCACTTTTTTTGGCTGTTTTTCCGCGTTTTTATTGATAGAACGTTGGAAAATACTGAGATCACATCCCTGACCAATGAAGTGACTATTCGAATTATATTGCTCTGCATATTCTTTCAAAAAAACAGAATTCGCAACAACTAGATCAGACTTTTCGATTAATGTACGCTCAGCTCTGATACCATTCCGTTTAAAGTAATCTTGACAAATCAGGTAATCACGTATGTAATACACCGATAATGTAGGTTTCAGCAATTCTTTGAGATACTGACCATTGAACATATCGTTATCATTAAAAAGGATAAACTCATCAAATCCAAGATGATCAATGTATTTTTTTATTTGATTTGC
>CAXQBA010000506.1:0-2853 GCA_964221885.1 Luminiphilus sp.
AATAGTTCCGTTAATCCCATTTCCAGAGTCATCATTAGCATTGCCATTAAAGCTCCACCATCCTACAAGACTATCCGTAGGTACATAAGCTGGTGGTTGGGCAATAGGATAGAAGGGTAGTATAAAAAGAAGTAGTGTTAGACATTTCATGACTAGTGTTTACATTAAAAAATGTTTTGACAAATGTAATATAATAAAAAATTAACTATCGTTCTCCACCATAGCCACCTCCACCTCGTTTTCCTCCTTTGGCTTTAGGTTGATTGAGTCGATAGGAGAAATTAAGAGTGAATTGACGTGCACGCCATTGGAATTCTCCTTCATTGTAAAATCCATCGCCCGAAATGATATATCGTCGCTTGCGGGTGTTAAAGATGTCACGAGCATTCAAGGTGAGTGTGCCTTTTCCTTTGAAAAGGTCTAATGATAGCCCTCCATCAATATTGTACCGAGAAAGGATCTCACCCTGAGGATCTAACATGTGGGAGATATAATTCAGTGATAACTGCACATGAAAGACCTTTGCAATGCTCCACTTGCTCTTCACGTTGCAATTCCATGCATAGGTATCATTAAAGTAATCAATACCTAAATAGTCACCTTCCATGATAGCGCGATAGATATTTACTGAACCACTCATATCCCACCAGGACCAAGGTTGATAGGATACCGTAAATTCGACGCCAACTGAATTTTCAATACCGATATTGACGGGATAGATCTGAGTGAAGCCAGCACTATCTGATAGGATCAGTCGTTCATTTTTTCCAGTTGTATGTCTATAATATATTGAGGATAGGATCGATCCATTCTTGAAATATTTCAAATGGCCGAGTTCAAAAGAGTGGGTGTATTCTGGGTTTAAGTTGGGATTTCCGCCAAAGAGATTTCTTGAATCAGAATAGCCGAAGAATGGGAGAAGTGACCAGAATCGAGGTCGAGTAATGCGACGACTGTAGCTTAACTGCAAGGTGTTTTGCCCTTCAAATTCATAAGCTAAATGAGTAGTAGGGAAAAAATCGAGGTACTTTCGATGATTGACCTCGTTGGTGTTTACTAGAACCGTCTTTACATCCGAATACTCAAGACGTAAACCCCACTGCGCTTGAAAATTGCCCCATTTATTACCCGCCATCAAATAACCTGCATAAATATTTTCGGTGTATAAGAACTGATTATCGAAACTGGATAAAATAGTCCAATCACCCAATCCGTCTTGTTGCTCTACGGTGAAATCATTATCGATCGAACGCAACATGGCTTTTAGGCCGGTCTCGATCTTGCCATCCTTGCCCCAAGGATGAATATAATCTGTCTGGATCAACCATTTCTGTTCATTTTCCTTGTTGCTGACCCGCTGATCAATATCATCAACCGTATTTTGATCGCTTACTTCACTGATATTCGAACTTTCCTCATCTTTTGCGTCGGTGAATTGAAAATCTAAGGTGAATTGTTGGCCTTTCCGTTTGAAGGTTTTGGTATAATTAAAACTCGCCTCGATCGTTTGTTCCAATTCGATCTCAGCCTCATCTCTAGATATGAATTGGGATTGTTCACCATACTGGTCGATGTCTCGATAACTTAATGCCACTTCATTGTCTCCTCTCGAATAGGAGTAGAGCCCGGAAGCCGTGATCACATGATCATTGCCCAGATATATGTTGGCACCGGTCCGAAAAGTATTGGACCAACCACCTCGACGGTGATCTCTATTTCGTTCGTAGCTGAAGGAAGTATCAGCGGTTTCAAAACGTTGGATGGACCAGCCTGATCCCGGTCGTTTGTTGTATCCCACACCATAGTTGGCGAAAAAATTGACAGCGCCGGTCCGGTAGTTTAATGTAAAACCGCCTCCAAAATCTTCGGGATAGCCGGCTCGAGCATCAAAGCTCCCATTAACACCTTTCTTTTTATCTTTTTTTAGGACAATATTGATAATACCAACTTCACCTTCTGCGTCGTAACGAGCAGACGGATTCGTAATGATCTCAATCTTTTCAAGAATATTACCTTGGAGATTTTTCAACGATTCTGTACCACGAATACCCGTCAGCCCAGAGGGCTTGCCATCGACTAGAATACGAACATTTTCGCTTCCTCTAAGGCTGACATTCCCGTCGATATCCACATTTACAGAGGGTAAGTTATCTAGTATCTCACTTGCATTTCGACCTTTATTCATGGGGTCTTTATCTAAATTGTACACTCTTTTATCGAGCTGTATCTCCATCGCACTTCGATTGGTACTTACGACCACCTCGTCTAGATTTTCAGAGCTCTGTTCTAGAATGATGATACCCAAGTCGATAGATCGATCAGAAAAATTGATAGGGTCGGATATGAATGGCTGAAAGGATAGAAACTGTATCTGAATATAGTAGGTGCCCTTTTCAGCTTTTAGGACGAATGCACCGTTATCATCAGAGCTAGTAGCAGTAACCACAGAAGTGTCTACTTGATCATATAAAACAACAGAAGCGAAGGATAAGGATTCTTTATTCTGATCTTTTACGATACCCCGAATCTCATTTGTTGGTTGAGCAAATGAAATACTGTAAAAAGCAATCAAAATTACGAGAAGGAGACCTTTCAAGTTTTGCTTGGATTTAATTAAAGGCAAATATATGCAATCTAACTGTCTGAAATCGATTGACATGAAACTTTTTTCATGTAACTATTGGATTAACAGTCCAATAATACTTTTGTTCTTGCCTAGAATTAACTTAGATTAGAGAATTGAAATTGTGGATAAGTACACGATTTCACATATGATAATTTAAACAGAGTTATTTTTGAATCAATGTCAACTATTTCTAAATGAATTGTAGAATTTTTTAATATCATTATATA
>CAXQBA010000507.1:0-4354 GCA_964221885.1 Luminiphilus sp.
GTACGTATCTGTGGTATGCCGAGGTCTTATTCAAAGATGGGGAGACCCAAGTATTGAGAGGTGATGTGATTCTTCTACGTTAGAAATGTTCAGTGACTTTCTCTAGTAAACTATTGTCTATAATAAAACATGAATCACTAAAAAAAGTATGTTTTAATGGACGGTAATCTCTTTGGTTATGGAGTATCCATCTTGACCATTAAAATGAACAAAATAGTGACCTGTTGGTATATTGCCAAAGTATAAAGAGCTTGTAGAACTTTGTTTAACACGCTTTTCGACAACTACACGTCCCATGGTTGTGCATAACCGTAAGGTGCCACTTTGTATATCCTCAAATTGTATGTGAACTTGATCCTTAGCTGGATTTGGATAGAGTATCAAGTTATTATCCACCTGTTTTTCGGTACCTGTAATAATGAAATTATTAAAGTAGCAATTCGGGGTTACCTTGTAATTGGAACTGATCAGGCTATTCAATTTAGACTGAGTGAATGTAACCGTAGTATCATTATTATCAAACAGGGTGTAATCAACGATCGATGTGTCAGCACCTAGCCAATCCTGTATGATCGTTGCAAAAATAGAACGATAGTCATATTGCATTGTTTCGATCTGATAATTATTACTTTGATCTGCTTCAGATAAATCTACATTGGTACCTAATACAACTCCAGATAAACCTTTTCCAAAGATGAACATAGGAGCTACACCACCATGGTCTGTACCATAGTTTCCATTTTCTTGTACTTTACGTCCAAATTCAGAGAACGTACTTACCAAAAATTTATCTTCAATACCCAATGCTTGAATATCTTGAAAGAATGCAGCAATGGATTGGGAAAGTGTATCAAGAAGTACAGCATGTCGACCAGCCGATGTCCCTGTAGTTGGATCAACCTGAGCATCATGAGTGTCAAATCCATTGAGTGATACAAGGAAAACCTTGGTTTGTAGACCTCCATGTACCAATCGCGCAACTGTCTTTAATTGATCAGCTAAATCAAAAGTTGGATATGTAGCTTGATTGTTTCCTGCATTAAAAGCATTGGAAATAGCTTGAGAGTAAACATTTGAATTCTGTTCAACCTGCATAATATATGACAGCATATCACCATGGTCACTACTTGGTATATTCGTAATTGGGGCTCCACCAATTCCACTCACTACTGAATAATAACCAGATACATCTTGTCCTGATAAATTTGTGGAAATACCGTGGGTGTGATCACTATGGAATAACATGGCAGGTTTTTTCTCTGCAAGTTGAATGGCTAGTGGAGATGCATAAACATTAGGATTACCTGCTGCTCCAGGATAGGAAGATTCAAAAAAGCGGGCTAACCAGCCAGAGCCTAAATTATTATTCAAGTTCGTTCCATCACCGCCTGACATCCATAAGTCCGTTGACTTGAAATGCGATCGATCCTGATTGGGATATTTAACACCTTGAATAACGGTCATCATACCACTATCATATAAATTTTTGAGTGGTAACAGGGCAGGATTGAGTCCCACCTGATCCTGAACAGGTAATGTCGGGTCAAGATTTATATAAGCATCAGTACCTGAATCAGGGATGCGAATTGTAGGACGTAAATTAGCATAACTACTATATTGATCGATCGGAATGATGGTATTGATACCGTCGTTACCTCCGATTAGGCGAATCAATACGATTACACGTTCATTTATACCTGCACAACTTTGTAGGTAAAGGGGAGAGAATGTCTGACAATTCCCATTGGGTAAAAAGGCCGTTCCAATAGAGGCCAATGAACCATATTTGATAAAGTCTCTTCTTTTCATACTTAATAGGTTTGAAATTCTGGGGAATTGACTAAGTAAATGACTAATTGTTCCAATCGTGGACGAACCACTGAATCATCCTGAGTACTCAGGTAATCTGACCAGGCCAATGACCAATTATAGGCCATTGTATTATTCAAGAATATATCATCGGCAAAGTAACTAAATCGATCCGACGAGACTGATTCAGGAAATAAATAGTCGATCAGATCCTGAGTTAGAATATAAGGATCTTGTGGGTCAGAAAACACAGGTGAATTCTTAACATATTCAACAACATCGAATGTTGCTTTAATTTGATTGGTGTTTCCGATGATCTGATTTCGTCCTGATATAAAAGACTCCATCAATTTATACCTCGCGATGATCGTGCTTGAATCAAACCAGAATTTCGAATAATTCGGAGCTTGATAAAAAGCAGGATAACCAGCAACTGTTGAAGGCTCTAGAAAAGCCATACCAGCACTAGTGAAATATTTATTAAAAACAAATGAATGGTAATAGGTACGATAAAAGTCAACGGGACTTTGTTGATGATCGGGAATGGAAACATCAAAAAATTGGGTGATCTCACAAAGAAGTTGTAAGGGAGATTTGATCATGCCGCCGATGGTTTCATCACCGGCATCAAGGTCATCCATATCATAAAAATGATGACTTTTTAGCAATTGTTTCAAGCAGCCTTCAAGATTATATTGATCCTGACGCAGCATGTCCGCCATTGGAAGTATGACCTGATTATGAGCATCACTGCTAATCGTATCTTTTACAAAATATCGGTAAAGTCGTTCGCAGATATGTTCTGCTGTGCGACGTTGAGAAAAAACCATATTGACTAGGTCGGTCATTTCACGTTCAATATCTTCTACGACGGTTGCTCCATGTATGGTTTTATCTAGAAAGGCACCACTGAATGTCTTGTCTGATGTTTCGTGACGATTGAGTTGTAAATAACCCATTGGAATACCTGTAACAGGATCAATAGTTGATCTAGAGCTATCGGATCGTATTCCAGTAAAAACCTTAGCAGCTTCCACAATATCATTTTCTGTAAAATGAGTATAGTTGCCCGGGGCTACTTGAGGACCTTTACCTATCGTGAATAACTCAAAAAACTCACGCGCGTAGTTTTCATTGGGTTTGTTGTCTGTATTAGTATTGTTATTCAAATACCTTAACATGATATTGCTAAAGGTTATTTTTAGCGCTAGTTCTCGGATATTTCCTTGGTGATAATGATCTAGCAGCAATAAATAGTCGTAGTGATCCGGTGACTTACCAGTCGCTGTACTGATCGTGAATTGATTGTACAGAAACAACATCATCTTATGTTTGATAGATGCATTGGATGTTGCATTGTGTATCCAAGCAGCTTTTACATAATTTTTTTTCCGTGCTTCCCCCGTTAATGCACTGTAGGGTATGGTATTGATCCAATAAGGAGAAACAGCATCTTGAGGATCTTGAGGCTCTGGTATGGGATCAGAATAATGAAGAAAAAGAAGATCAACCGCTTGATCAGCGGTCAGATCGGAAAACTGATCTATATCTAGTTTACTGTAACGAAATGTTGCACGTCTCAATAAATGTTTGGCTCGTCGTAAACCTAATTTTTTTTGTAGAGGCTGTAAGGAACTCATAGTTGTACATATATAAAATTACAAACGAATATGATAAAAATAGGTTTCTCGATAATCGGTGGAATAACAAACTGCATTAGTCCAACAACAATTACAAGACTATTATCTATCACAGAATTTAGACGAATTGGTGGTGAGATGGTTTAATAGCGTTTGTTTTAATATATAAAAAAAAATATCAAATAAACTAAAAAGAGGCGGAAAGTATAATGTATCTAGTTTTGTTGAACCATATTATTATCATTTGATAATGGAGTGTGTATCAAGTAACCATCTTTGATATGTTTCCATATAATTTCTCAATGAATTTATAAAGGATATGATTGATCATTGAATTGAATGATCATTCATCATTGTAGATTAGTCAATTTTTATTGTAAAAGTAGTTTTTGAATAATCATTTGGAATTAGATTAAACAACATATTATAATAGTTTGTGCTTTCAATCCAAATTAATATCTTTGAACTGTTCTTGCTTAAGAACAATTTATCCCAAGTTTAAGTAAAAACCACATATAGCATTGAAATTTAAATTAATTCCCATTTTAATGATGTGTCATGGTGTAGTATTCTCACAAACCGAGGCTTCAAATGCATCATACAATCACATAGTTCCTGAAAAAACTACGAATCAAATCCAAACATCGGTTTATAACGAGAGCTTAATATCCGATATTGAACAACGTGTTCCTCTTAATGAAATTGATTTCACGATTGTAGTTTACTTAGAAGAAAAGGATTTTATTGAACAGGTAGAAAAAATAAAATCCTCTAAAAGGAAAGATAAACAGTAGGTAGTCAGTATGTTTTAAAGCATGTTATCAACTAAGGCTCCATAACGGAGTCTTTTTTTGTAATATTACATATAAAACTTTATAAAGTGTTTTCAAGATCGGAAGAGCGTC
>CAXQBA010000508.1:0-3185 GCA_964221885.1 Luminiphilus sp.
TCACAAGTCAATAATTCTAAACTCAAATTATATATAGATGATTGTATAGAGTAAATGAAGCAATGTTATGAGTAAGCATTTGATCTGATCATCATTGATGGATCTGATCCAGCTGGACCTGCAGAAGGTCTTTTCTCAACTGAATTCTACAAGAATGTTGAGCGTGTCTTAAAACATAGTGGAATAGTCGCTCTTCAAAGTGAAAGTCCGATGTTTCATGCACAGGCATTTCTCGATTTGAATGCCTGTCTTAGTTCTATATTTGGATCAAGTTCAGTAAGTCGATACCTAGCCTTTATATCTACATATCCTACGGGTATGTGGAGTTTTACTATAGCAAAAAAAGGTGAAGCATTGAACTATACCAACTTCAATATTGCTCAGGCAGCCATCTTTTCACAAAAACATCAATTGAAATATTACACACCTGATATTCATTTAGCTGCTTTTACGCTGCCTCCGTATATCCGAAAAATGCTGCAAGATCGATTAGCTGAGTAGTTCTAGAAAAAATAAATCACTAAAATAACGTAGGTTGATTTTCATCCTCATCAGACACTTGATCTAGTTCTGAATCTTTGGCCGATTCTGATGGCAATGATGCAAGACGCTCTTTCATTTCTTTTTCCAGTTTTTTGACAGCATAAATTTTATTGTCACTAAACTTATTTCCCTGTGCCTTCCAGCCTTTTACATCAATGAACTGTTCAATATCCAACTTACCTTCTATAGATTTAGAAAGTCCCACACTAATCTTGTATTCGATCATTGGGAAAGGATGTAGCGATGCAAATAAAACCTTTGTTTGAGCATGCTCATTAGGTAAATAATAGAACTTCTGTTGTAAACTCATCGTTTCGACTACAAAGCGCTTAATAAAAGTGGCTTTCTTCTCTCCATCCGCATAAATTACAGAAACTACTCTATCGGGTGCCCATTTTGCTAGATCAACTAATTTCTTAGCATCATATCGATTCGCCGTATCATAATTCGTCAACTCGTAATTTCCATCATCATAAACAGCTAGGATCTTATCATCTTCCTCGAAAGCATCGACGAATGTTCCATAGCCATCGGTATTGAGCCTACCCGCATTTTCATCAAACCAGATTTTAATAGCTCCCAATGTTGAAACACCTTGAGATACTTGCTTAATTCGTCGGACTGGATATTTTGTTACAATATTTCCAGTTGAAGAGCGTCCTTTGATAGCTAGTGATGAAAAATCAAACTCAAATTCCTTTTTCTTAGCTGTGCATGATTGACTGAGTTGTACACTTACAATCTCAGCTTCCCCATTCGGGTTAGCTGAAAAATGAAGTAATTTTGCCTTTTCGATCTTACCTGTAACTGGATATCGTTTATCTCGTGTTATGGAAGACACGTGAAACCGTTTAGCATAATTCGTAGACTTCGCAAGATCTGCATAGATCATGTTATAAGTCATTCGCTTATCCCCTTTCTTCCAGACGGCCAAATGAACTGGGTTCTTCCCAACAAATACCTTTTCAGCTATTCGAGTAACCTGATAGGAACCATCTTTGTGAAAAACGATCACATCATCTAAATCGGAGCACTCACAAATAAACTCATCTTTTTTAAGACCATAGCCCATGAATCCATCGGCACGGTTCACATATAATTTCGCATTATTGATAACAACATTTGCAGCATTGATGGTATCAAACGTTTGAAGTTCTGTTTTACGTTCTCTACCCTGCCCATATTTCTCCAGTAATCGTGAATAATAATCAATACAATATTCAATAAGATTGGCTAAATGATGTTCTACTTCTTTTAATTCATCCTCAATGGCAATCAATAATTCGTCAGCTTTGAATTTATTGTATTTGGAAATGCGTTTGATCTTTATTTCCGTTAATCTGATGATATCTTCCTCCGTAACAGATCGCTTAAGACCTTTAACAAATGGTTTTAAACCTTCATCAATTGCTGTAATCACTTCCTGCCATGATTCGCATTCCTCGATATCTTGATAGATCTTATTTTCAATAAAAATCTTTTCTAAACTCGAAAAATGCCATTTATCCTCTAATTCGTCTCGTCGAATTCGAAGTTCCCACTCCAAAAGATCTTTTGTCTGCTCTGTACAAATCTTCAATAAATCATCTACCTTCAAAAAGACCGGTGTGTTATCAACCACAACGCATGCGTTCGGGGAAATAGATACTTCACAATCTGTAAATGCGTATAACGCATCCACGGTGATCTCGGGTGATGACCCAGGAGGTAACTCGATCAGAATCTCTAATTCAGCCGCAGTATTATCTACCACTCGTTTGATCTTAATCTTATTCTTAGCATTCGCTTTAATAATACTATCAATTAGTGATGTAGTTGTTGTTCCGTAGGGAATTTCAGTTATCTTCAATTGTTTTTTATCAATAATCTCAATACGTGCCCTAACACGTACTTTACCACCCTTTTGACCTGCATTGTATGCTGAAACGTCGGCAATTCCACCGGTTGCAAAGTCAGGAAGTATCTTAGTTCGCTTACCTTTTAAGATATCAATAGAGGCCTTGATCAATTCGATAAAATTATGAGGTAATATCTTTGTTGATAAACCTACGGCAATTCCTTCTACGCCTTGGGCTAACAATAAAGGGAACTTGACCGGTAACATGATCGGTTCCTTTTTTCGACCATCATAAGATAGCTGGAATTCTGTTGTTTTAGGATTAAAAACCACTTCAAGGGCAAACTTAGTTAATCGGGCTTCTATATACCTAGGTGCAGCGGATCGATCTCCTGTTCGTATATCTCCCCAATTACCTTGACAATCGATCAATATATCTTTCTGACCTAAAACAACTAATGCATCACCGATTGCAGCATCTCCATGTGGATGAAATTGCATCGTATTCCCAATAACATTAGCCACCTTATGAAAACGTCCATCATCCATACTGAACATCGAATGAAGTATCCGACGTTGAACGGGTTTTAAGCCATCTTTTGCCAATGGTATAGCTCTTTCTAATATTACGTAGGATGCATAATCTAAGAAATAGTCATTATACATAGATTTGATTACATCACGTCTACCTGGTGATTCCTCATTTACAACAGTTATTTCATTATCCGACATATTTTATTAGATCGTTTTATTTGTTATTTGTAATAATGATCGGCCTGTCATCTCCTCTGGTTGGTCAATACCC
>CAXQBA010000509.1:0-2933 GCA_964221885.1 Luminiphilus sp.
TGAATCAATCAATTACTTTTTATTTGAAATCTTTAACTTCGATGCGTTAAATAAGCATTTATAACATTCGAGGACGACATGGAAGATATTTTACGCGGTGCATTTGGAATTTTGGTTTTATTGGCCATTCTGTATGCTTTTAGTTCAAATCGTAAGCGAATTGATTGGAAGTTAGTTCTAATGGCATTAGGACTTCAATTGATCTTAGGTTTGGCAATACTCAAGATCGGAGCTGTTCGAACTGTTTTTGACTTTATTTCATCCTTCTTTGTATTGGTGCTTGACTACACCAAAGAGGGATCGGACTTTATGTTCGGTGGGTTACTGGACACATCCAATGTAGGGTATATTTTTGCTGTTCAGGTATTACCGACCATTCTGTTTTTCTCAGCGTTGTCTTCGATCCTGTATTACTTCGGGATTCTGCAGGCGATCATTTACGGTATGGCAAAGGTAATGATTAAGGTCATGAGGCTTTCAGGAGCAGAAAGTATGGCGGCAGCAGCTAATGTATTTATAGGTCAGACTGAAGCACCGTTAGTCATCAAACCCTATCTAGAAAAAATGACCAAGTCAGAGTTATTTTGCTTGATGGTAGGTGGTATGGCTACTATTGCAGGTGGTGTTTTGGCAGCATATATTGGTTTTTTAGGTGGTGAAGATCGTGCAGCACAACAGGAATTTGCCACCCATCTACTGACGGGTTCGATCATGTCTGCACCAGCGGCCATTTTGGCTGCGAAGATGCTTTTCCCAGAAGAAGAGGAGATCGATCAAGAGATGGAAATTCCTAAAGAACAGATCGGTGATAATTTATTAGAGGCAATTTCAAATGGAACAACGGATGGTTTGAAATTGGCCATTAATGTGGGTGCGATGTTAATTGTTTTTACCGCTTTAGTCGCCATGGTCAATTCAATTTGTTCCTCCACAATAGGTGAGTGGGTAGGTTGGTCTTTGGCTGATGGGTCGATGTCCTTTTTTGGTGCCACATTCTCAGAGGGTAAAGATATGTTTCTGATGGGTGCTACCTCGGTTGTAAGTGATAGCTTACTGATCGAACAGGCCATCCCTGTTTTTGATACCTTATCCAAAAATAGCATGGACTTAAATTGGTCCGCAGAAATGCAACAATGGCAATTGATCAATGAAGGAAATACGGTAGGTAGTCTAGCACATAGTGCTGATCAGATCGATCGTGTTTCTTTGAATATGTATGTCAATATGATCACGGATAGTCGTTTTTCCGGATTCAATCTTGAGTACTTATTAGGCCTGATCTTATCACCGATTGCCTGGGTTTTAGGAACACCATGGAATGATGCTATGATCATGGGTCAATTGTTGGGTAAAAAGACCATTATAAATGAATTTGTAGCCTATGCTGACATTCCAAAAGTTTCTATGTATTTATCTGAAAAATCAAAGATCATTGCAACTTATGCGTTATGTGGTTTTGCTAATTTTGCATCAATTGGTATTCAGATCGGTGGTATCGGCGCTATCGCACCCGGGAAGCGTAAACTATTAGCTCAATTCGGCGTAAAAGCGCTCATCGGTGGGACTATCGCCTGTTTCTTAACGGCTACTATAGCTGGTATGCTTGTATAAATTCAAAACAATTAATCAATAAAATATAGTGTAATGAAAGCTATTTTATTTCCAGGACACGGTGCTCAATTTGAGGGTATGGGAAAAGATCTGTATGATCAAAATTCAACTGCTAAAGGGATGTTTGATCAGGCCAATGAAATTTTGGGGTTCTCGATCACTGATGTCATGTTTACAGGTACAGCAGCTGATCTGGTTCAGACGAAGATCACTCAACCTGCTATTTTCTTGCACTCTGTGATCACTGCAAAAGTCAAATTGGATGAATCGATTTCCATAGATGCCGTAGCTGGTCATTCTTTAGGTGAATTTTCCGCCTTAGTTGCTTGCGGTGCATTAGCTTTTGAAGATGCCTTGCAATTGGTCTCACAACGCGCTTTAGCTATGCAACAGTCCTGCGAAGAAGTAGAAGGAACCATGGCAGCTATCATGGCTAGAGATATGAAGGCGGTAGAGGATGCTTGCGCTGCAGCCGATGGTATCGTTGTACCTGCCAATTACAACACCCCGAATCAACTGGTTATTTCAGGTTCAAAGGAAGGTGTTAAAAATGCATCCGCTAAGTTGGATGAAATGGGTTGTCGAGTTGTACCATTACAAGTAGGCGGTGCCTTTCACTCACCATTAATGGCGAGCGCTAAAGATCAATTGGAAAAGGCCATTTTGAGTACACAATTCTCTACACCAAGCTGTCCGATCTATCAAAATGTGACTGCTCAGGCAACACAAGATGTTGATGTGATTCGTCAAAATCTGATCGATCAGCTAACTGGATCTGTACGTTGGTCTCAGAGTATCAAACAAATGATCACTGATGGCTTCACGTCCTTTACAGAAGTAGGAGGGAAGGGGAATATTCTTCTCGGAATGCTACGAAAAATTGATCGAAGTGTAGAAATGAATGTGTTGTGAATGATACACTAGAACTCCTATGTATTTTGTGGAAACACAATAGGTATTCTTCATAAATTTAATACTTAACAGTTCTTAAATTAGTTTTGATCAAGTTTGTCTAGTTTTTTATTCAATGCTTCTATTTCTTGATTTATTGATTTGAGATTTGCGTTAGTTTCACTTAACTCAGATTGAGTTGAATCAATCTTATTCACGGTCGTTATAATATTGCTGTTAGTTTTCTCAAGGTTTTTATCAGTGATGGTTTGGTGATCATTTACCGATTGAAGGTCCGTTGATAGTTCAGCTATTTTATCATTCAAACTTGCAATTACTTGTTCGTTTTTCTTTTTAATAAGGAGAGTAGAAACACCAAAAATCAGAGAAATTAGAAAGAGTATTCCAGATCGGAAGAGCGTCGTGTAGGG
>CAXQBA010000510.1:0-5068 GCA_964221885.1 Luminiphilus sp.
TGAACAATGAAAGTTGTCCCTTCATCAATATTAGTGGTAAAAGATATCTCACCGTTTTGATTCTCGATAATTCGTTGAACGATATCAAGTCCAAGACCAGAGCCTTCACCTTTTTTCTTT
The DNA here is from genome assembly GCA_964221885.1 of Luminiphilus sp. Taxonomy (GTDB): domain Bacteria; phylum Bacteroidota; class Bacteroidia; order Chitinophagales; family Saprospiraceae; genus Aureispira. Next base: position 121 of record CAXQBA010000510.1, read on the forward strand.
GTTGAGAAAAAGGGATTGAAAATCTTATCTTTATACTCATCGGGGATACCTCTACCGTTATCCGCAATCTCCACTATGATAAAGCTATTTTTTGAATAAGCAGATATTTCGAGGATGCCCGAATAATCCATGGCTTGACAAGCATTACCAATAAGATTGGTCCAAACTTGGTTCATCTGGTCACCATTAGCCAATGCATGCGGTAGGTTTTCTTGAACATTTAGTTTTGTCTCAACGCCTTTTTTTAGCCTATTTCGATAGAGCGCAAGAACAGTTTTTATGTTTTCAACGATATCAACACGACTTTTTTGCTCTTTATCCGATGAATCAGAATGAATGTACATTTTTAACGCTTTGACAATTCTAGAGGCTCTTTCAACAGATTCTGCTACTATTCGATTACTTTTTTTAATTTGTACGAGTCGATGTAAACTTTCTATAATTGAATGTATATGTTCACTATTAAAAAACTCCTGAATGGTGGCCAATTCATAAATATCAGATTCAACAAGTAGTCTGGCAATGTATCTGTGGTTATTTATTTTCTTATCACTCAATTCTTGGGTTAGCAAGCGTATGTATTTGCGTTCTTCCTTTGTGGTTAAGTAAATTTTCTGTGAGTTTGTTCTCTCATAGGTCTTTAAGAAAAATTGTATTTGCCCAGGTGATAATTTCTCAAAAAGATTAAAAATGTCTGTGAATAACGTATTGAAACTTGTAGCATTATTCTCTGATATACTCTTTATCGCACCCAAGGGTGAATTAATTTCGTGTGCTATACCAGCTGAAAGCTGACCAAGAGCGGCTAATTTTTCAGAATTAATTAATTTATCTTGGGTGTTTTTAAGTTTTATATATGACTGTGTTGTTTGTCCTGTAAAATAAACAACCAAGACAAAAATGAGTGAAGAAACGATAGCTGTATTCATAATGACAAAACCAATAGCCAAATTCAGTGATAGTTTAGGCATAGAATATCTCTCTGCAAAGAAACCATCAAAAAAACCACTTAATATTAAGAGAAAGATATACAAGAGCAACCAAACGAATGATATATTCTTATCGGAGTAGGATAGAGATGCAGCTAAAGATAATAGGGACCAGATCATAACGCCGCCTGATGCGTAGTAACCACCCAGACTCCACTGAAAAAAGAAGGGTAACAGTAAACTGATCAATGTCTGAAATGTCAACGAAAAGAAGAACCACTTGGTTCTGTGGAAAATATACATATTTATGATTGACAAAAATATGTATCCATAGGGAATTGTTGATTGGAAATGAAGCTCTAAAACAGTACATATAGAGCCCCATAGTAAACCACCTATACTCATGAGAAAAGCCTCATAAACGATGTAGTTCTTTTTGTTGACTAATTCGTCATCATCTTCTGGGCTAACACCAATTTTTCTAAAAAAATGAATGATTGACATAATCGCAGGGTAGTAAATATGATATCAATTAATTTGAAAGCTATGTTTGTGTATTTTCGACTGAAAATAGTTCTAAAGCTTCGTCTATGTTATCTGCAATTTTGAAAGCTGACTGTAATCGAGTAATCAACAATATTTTTTTGATGTTTTCGCTCAGATTTGCAATGATCACTTCACCACCAGCTGATCTTGAACGAGTTAGTAATGAAATTAAAAATGTTAAACCATTACTATTCATAAATTTCATAGGTGAAAGATCTACAATGAAATTGGATGAACCGTCTTCAATATATTGTTCGACTTCCTGAATGATCTTTTGATTTTCAAGTGGATTCAATAAGTCATCAACTTTAAGAATTTGAATTGAATCGTTGGATGAGAAAGAGTACATTTTTAATAAAATTTAGTTGTCGTTTAAGTTGTCACGCCCTTCTTTGCTATATCCATAGAATGTAAGAGAGTGATGTGTGATTTCAAAATCAAGCAGTTCTGATATCATCTCTTTGATCTGTTGTATTCGAGGATCACAGAATTCATAAACATTTCCAGTTTCGATACAAACAGCATGATCGTGTTGTTTCGATCCATAGGACTTTTCGTATTGAGCTAAATTTTTTCCAAATTGATGTTTTCGAACGAGATCACATGAAACTAATAATTCTAGCGAGTTATATACAGTAGCACGGCTGACTCTGTAATTTTTTGTTTTCATGTGAATATATAATGCCTCAGCGTCAAAATGATCATCACGACGATATATTTCCTCGAGAATAGCAAATCGTTCAGGTGTCTTCCTGAGACCATTCTTTTCTAGATATTGCGAGAAGATCTTCAGTACTTCTTTAGTAATTTTATCGTCATTTTGGTTTACTGCCATATGTAAAATTAATAACTAATTTAACATTTTATATAAAAGTTACATCATATATAGTTGAATAGCTAATCTATTCTTGCTATAGTGTTGATTGCATTCAAGTTTTTCAATTCAGTGATCAAAAGATTTAGTTGATCGATACTTTTCACAACCACCGTAATTTTACCTTCAAAATGTCCTTCATCACCATCCATGGAAAAGCGTTTCATATTTACATTTTGTTTTTGTGTGATGATATTCGAAATACTCTGTACCACACCCATATCATCCATACCTGTAATTAGAAGTTGAGCTGTAAATTCGGTTTTTACATTATCGATCCATTCAGCTGTTTTTATACGATAGCCAAATGTTGCTTGAAGGAATTCAGCGTTAGGACACGTATTTCTGTGGATTTTCAATCCATTTTTAGAGGAAATGAACGCGAATATATCGTCACCCATCACTGGATTACAGCAAGTTGCCAAGGAGTATAAATACGTGTTGGCATCTTCACCATCGATGAGTAATTTTGGTTTTCCTTTAAATTTCCGACGTGGTCGAATGATCGTTTTTTCATCATCAACTGCATCTTTTGACATCTCATTTTCTTCCTCACTAGCATCGATTCTTTCTGCTGTCAGATTTCCATTTTCAATCTTTAGTTGTTTTAATTCATTCAGATTAAATAAGTCAATATAAATACCATAATATAAATCTAGTCGATTCTTGGCACCAAAGTATTTGACAAGAGCATCAATGGATACATCTGCATCATTAACCTTTAACGCACGAAGTTTTCTATCCAGTGTTTCTTTACCAATGGAGCCCTGTTTGAGTTTATCTTCTTTTAATGATTGTCGAATTTTAGAACGAGCCTTTCCTGTCTTTACGATCTTTAACCAATCTTCATTTGGTTTTTGAGAAGCGGATGTAATCACAAATAATTGATCACCATTTTTCAATTCATAGCTTAGTGGAACAATACGTTGGGAGACTTTGATAGCTTTACAATGATAGCCCACCTCAGAATGAATATCAAACGCAAAATCCAAGGCAGTTGAACCTTTTGGGAAAAAACGCATATCACCTTGTGGTGTGAAGACATACACCTCTTCAGCAAATAAGCTAGATTTGAAATCATTAAGAAAGTCAATTGCATCGTTATCTGGATTTTCAAGCATTTCCCGTGCTTTACTCAACCAGTCTTCAAAAATATTCTCTTGTGATTTTACCCCCTTGTATTTCCAATGAGCTGCATAGCCTCGTTCTGCAATTTCATCCATTCGTTCACTACGTATCTGAACTTCCACAAATCGACCCTGTGGTCCCATAACGGTAGTGTGTAAGGATTCATATCCGTTGGATTTGGGCGTGGAGACCCAATCCTTTAGTCGTTCTGGAACAGGTGTGTAATGGTCTGTGATCATCGAATATACATCCCAACAAACCGACTTTTCATTATCTGGTGTTATGTCAGCAATAATTCGGATGGCAAACAGATCGTAGATTTCTTCAAACGGAATTTGTTTCTTTTTGAGTTTATTACTGATGGATGAAATAGATTTAGCTCGTCCAAATATTCGAAAGTCCTTTATCGCATATTTCTTTTTAATAGACCGCTTAATCGGTTTCAGAAATTGAGAAATATACTTTTGACGATCTTCCTCTGTATCCTTAAGTTTTTTGAAGATATACGTGTAGTTTTCGGGTTCTATGATCTTTAGGCATAGATCTTCAAATTCAGTTTTGATGTTGTAAAAGCCCAATCGATGTGCAAGAGGAGCATAAATAAAACTGGTCTCTGAAGCTATCTTTAATTGTTTATGATTAGGCATGGAACCAAGTGTTCGCATATTGTGCAAACGATCAGCCATTTTGATCAGTACAACACGTACATCTTTAGAAATGGTTAATAGGATCTTTTTGAAGTTTTCTGCTTGGGGGCTCAAACTATTCCCATTTGAAACATTAGCAATATTACTGAATTTGGTCAGACCATCAACGATCATAGCAATATTGTCACCAAATGTTTGGGTCAGCTGATTTAGTGAGACAGGTGTATCTTCAACCACATCATGTAAAAGGGCAGCTTTGATCGCTGTTGCTCCAAGTCCTAACTCAGCAGCACAAATTCTTGCTACTTCAATTGGATGTAGAATATACGGTTCTCCTGACTTTCGGCGTTGCTGAGAGTGAGCCAATCGTGCTAATCGATATGCTTTTTTGATATCCTCCTGCTCATCTTCTTCAATTTCTGTTCGGACATTTCGTAATAATTTTCGAAAGGCTAAATGAATCTGCTTATCCTCTTCTTGTGAGTAGGATTCAAGATACGGAAATGAAATATCATATAAGGTTGTGTTCATCTTTCTAATAGGGTCTTTATCGAGAGGCTTTTAATACATTTCGATACAATAGCATATTCTACGTAAAATGGTCATTGAAGTTAATGAATATTAATGGTTTTTTTGAGTCACTGATGACCTACTTAGAATGTTCCTGAAATTGATTTGTATTTTCTTGTTATACGAGGTAAAAATATTTAGCTTTGAGGCATCTCGATAATTCTTAAAAAAATAGTAGAATAACATGAATCTTCACGAGTATCAAGCAAAGGAGTTACTGGGTTCGTATGGTGTGCCTGTACAACGCGGTGTCG
>CAXQBA010000511.1:0-8698 GCA_964221885.1 Luminiphilus sp.
TTGGCGTTTTATTGATTACTCCACTCATTGAAGCATTTCAAAAAGCGTTTCCCCCTGGAGTAGTGAATATACTTTTTGGAAGAGGACGAAACATTGCAGCACCTATTATGAAAACAGGAAGAGTAGATGTGTTGGCCTTAATAGGACATAGTACGTCTGCTGTGGCCCTCCAAGATTTACATCCTAATAAAAACAGATTACGACTTGTTCTTGGGCTCGAAGCAAATAATCCGGCCATCATCCTACCTGATGCTGATTTGGAGCATACCATAAAAGAGTGTATATCCGGTACATTATCGTATAATGGCCAGCGATGCACCGCATTAAAAGTATTATACGTCCATGAACACATTGTCGATGAATTTTTGGATAAATTTTCAAGAGCTGTTGATGAATTAAAATATGGGTTACCTTGGGAAGAAGGAAGTTTTTTAACACCACTACCAGAACAAGGCAAATCTACCTATATCAAAGAGCTAATCGATGACGCTGTAGAAAAAGGTGCCCAGATTATTAACCAAAAAGGAGGTGAATTATCACCAAATTATTGTTTTCCTGCAGTACTTTACCCTGCAAATAATACCATGCGCGTTTATGATGAGGAACAATTTGGCCCTGTCATACCTGTGGTCCCTTTCAAGGATATCAACGAACCTTTAAATGACATGGCTCAATCCGAATATGGTCAACAAGTAAGTCTCTTTGGAAGAGATGTAAGCAAGCTTGGCCCATTGATAGATATCCTTGCCAATTTGGTTTGTAGGGTTAATTTGAATAGTTCATGTCAACGTGGACCTGATGTCTATCCATTTACAGGAAGAAAAAATTCAGCGGTAAGCACCTTAAGCGTTTTTGATGCGTTGCGTTCTTTTTCCATTCGTACTTTTGTGGCATCGAAAGATAATGACTACAACAATACCATTTTAAAGGAATTACTGAATTCGGAACACTCTAATTTTGTAAGTACGGAATACCTACGTTAAATTATAACATAAAACCATATTGTTATTTACTACAAAGGGCTATTCACATCGCTTGTTTGCGCCCTTTTCAAAGTAGATGATTATTCGATCGACAACTGTTGTCGATCAACTAAAAAGTTAAATGATAACTCATTTAAGCCTTTTCCGTCAACCACTGCATCCCACGCACCATGACCAGCTGGGTCGCCATTGGGTTTTAGTAGTGTAACCAATGTATTGTAAATACCTAATGAATCATAAATGCTCTGTAATTCAAGCGCCTCATCATAGGGGGTAACAGGGTCCGTTGCCGTCCCATGCCCCATGAATAATTCAGGGTCATTTTGATCGTATCTATCATATTGATTCAGTCCATAAACCAATTCAAACACATCTAACTTCACGTTCGATCCCCAGAAATAAACCATGCTCCTTACTTCATAGGTTTCATTAAGGTTTGTCGATGAAAGTGTCGGATCGTCATTGACTGAAATTTCGTCCCTAAAATCTTCTAAATTTGAAATACCAAGAGCGATCGTCGTTATCGCACCTGCTGATGCACCACCCACGGTAATATAATCTGGATTAATATGATACGAATTCGCATTAGCAACAATCCAACGAAGAGCAGCCTTGGCATCTCTTTGAGCTAAATACATGGCCGTAGCCTGTTGGACCCCATCTGGATTCTGCGCACCTTGTATCGCTGTATCAATCCATTCTTGAGGGGCCATTCCTCTATAATAGCTTATTACTGTTTCGGGTGTCATGCCTTGTATTTGACCCAGCTCTTCCGTCGTTCTATAATCTATGGAAATAAAAACCCAGCCCCTTGACGCATAATAATGGCCCATGGATACGATTTCGGGCTTCGTTTTTGTTCCTCCAGTAAACCCACCACCATGTATGAACATAAAAACAGGCCTATTCGTGTTATTATTTTCAGGTTGATAAATATCTAATAATAAAGGAATGGCAAAAGATGAGGTACTTTGATTGGTATGACTCAGCCCCTCAGCATAGACAACATCCTCCTCCACTAAAACGGAAAAGGTAGAATCTGCGTTAACGATAGGTGAAAGGTTTGATTCGATGGGATCATCCTTGCCACATGCTGAAAAAAATACGATAACAACGGCTAAATAAGCAAATCTGTACATAGGTTTTTATTTTATTTGAATCTATGACTCTTTTGGTACCAGATGGTTTAATTGGAGCGAAAACCTTAACATCCTACTTTACTTAGGTATGCCATTAATGTACTGTCTCTATCTAACGTATTGCTTGCTACAGCTTACATAATTTCTGAACCAATAATACATTGTTTTTTAGATGCTCAAATGATTTGTTGAATATGATGTAATTGTTATATCTACTATATTCGATGGTCCCTCCCTGAAACGTCTTTGTTCCCATCAACGATTGAATACTTGCTGCCAGTGCAAGAAGAATGAAAATACTTAGTATTAAACGCTTATTTGAAACTATTTTTTTTAATCTGTCTTGCATGTTGCTATATGCTGTAGATGTCACATAAGGGCACAAAAATACGATTGTATTTTCATCTAATATAACGAATTGTATCTAAATCGAATTAGCCCCTTTTTCTTAGTATCCCCTATTCTTTGAATCGAGCCAAATGGTGACCGGCCCATCATTAATCAGTTGTACTTGCATATTGGCACCAAATTCACCACAAGCTATTTTCGTCTTTACCTGAACTTGGAGTCGGTCTATGAACTGATCATATAATGCCTTAGCTTGTTCGGGAGGAGCCGCTTTTATGAATGAAGGCCGTGTTCCCTTTTTGATATTAGCATGCAGTGTAAACTGGCTGACCACCAATAATCCACCCTCTTGATCCAAGACCGATTCATTCATCTTACCCTCTGCATCCGAAAAGATACGCAGCTGTGTGATCTTTTTGATCAACCAATCTATATCTTCAACCGAGTCTGCTGATTCAACCCCTAAAAAAACCAATAATCCATATGAAATTTGCCCTGTAATGCGTTCTTCTACTGAAACGGACGCCTGGCTGACTCTTTGAATTAACGCTCTCATTTTGTTACATTTAATTTAAAACCAGATTGAATGAGATATTTTTCACTCCTCTTTTTATTTTTTTCAAGCCTGATCGTAGTTGCTCAAACTGAATCACAGCTCATTGATTTTAATAATAATTATGATCAATTTTTAAAGAAACACCTAAAAAATGGGCGAGTCGATTATAAAAATATATCCAAAGAGTCATTTGCCTCTCTAATTGAATTTGTACGAACCTTTGATACAAAAGACCTTGACGAAAACACCTTGAAGTCATTTCGGATCAATGCCTATAATATAATGGTTATCGAACAGGTTTTGGACAACTATCCGACCCGCTCTGTTCAAGATGTTCCTGGTTTTTTCGACATCAATAAAGTCCATGTTGAAAATCGAAAAATGTCGCTTAACACGTACGAAAAAGAGCTCATTTTCAAAACATTCAATGACCCAAGACTGCATTTTGTGTTGAATTGTGGTGCTATCAGTTGCCCGCCTTTACATGTTGAGTCTTTCAAAGCTGATCAGGTTGAGAATCAGATCGATTCGATCTATCAGGCTTCTTTTAATAATCCGCTTGTTTTTCAAGTAAACGATACCAATCAAAAGCTATATCTGAGCACCTTATTTAAGTGGTATGCCAGCGACCTAAAGGAAATGCAGGAGGAAATCATACAAACTAAAAACCCAAATCAGTATCCCATCAGTTATATGACGTATGATTGGACATTAAATGACGAACAAACCAGATCAAGTAGTCCAACAACAACAACATCCGATTTCCAACCGATCATTGTGTCCTCTACCCTACCGAAACAGATCTTTGAATTTAATTTTTTTCATTCCCTTTTTACGGCTAACTACGGAACCATTGACAATGGCAGCAGATCTTCATTCTTCACGGGTCTCTATTTCTTTTCTATTGGTGTTAACGGTCGATTTGATATCGGTTTTGATATGTTGGTCAAGTCTAATGTCGTAAATGATCGATATCAGTCTAGTCCCTTCAACACCTTACTATTCCGTCAAGCTGTTGATTCAATATCCCCCTCCTTAACCCGTATTTCAGAGACCGGCATTAGTCAATTAGGGCCTAGAATTCGATTTGCCCCCTTCAAAAAACTCAATCTAGCCTTCGAACAAGCTTTTTACTTCCCGGTTCAGAATATCCCAACAACTAATCAGGTTGATCCTTCATTCTTTTGGGTCACTCAAGTGTTTTTTGATCACCTTTTTTCAGATAAACTTGGTATCTTTTTCGCCTTAACCTTTTGGCAATCCATTCAACCACAGGCTCCACTTCGCTTTCAAGCCCCTTTCTTAAAAACATTTCTAAGCTGGTACCCCAATAATCGATGGACCTTTTTTCTGACTAATACGTCATTTATCGAATGGGGCGGTGGCGTCAAGTTTTTGATCACGCCTAACTTTGAGTTACAAGGTATGTACACCATCTACGCACCCATTCCAGGTATTCGAGATCTCTACATTGGTAATGCTCAAAATGTAATGACCTTTAACCTAGGCTTACGTTATCGAGTGGCTATTAAATAATTCATTGTATATTAAAAAGTATGAAACAAAAGAACATACTCATTATCGGGAATGGTATCTCTGGTGTTACAGCCGCCCGATATATCCGAAAATTGAGTGATCACCGCATTACGATCATCTCTTCAGAAACAGCTCACTTTTTTTCCAGAACGGCTTTAATGTATATTTATATGGGTCATATGCGTTTTGAGGACACCAAACCGTATGAGGATTGGTTTTGGAAAAAAAATCGCATCGATTTAATACAAGATCGAGTTCTATCCATTGATACAACAAAAAAGGAGCTTCAATTAGCTGAAAAAGGAGCTATGATCTATGAGGATCTGATTTTGGCGACGGGGTCAAGCCCAAATAAGTTTGGTTGGCCTGGTCAAGATTCAAAAGGCGTTCAGGGTCTGTATTCATATCAGGACCTTGAGTCCATGGAAGCGTATTCGGCCGATACGAAACACGCGGTCATCGTTGGTGGTGGTCTGATTGGTATTGAAATGGCCGAAATGTTCCTAACTCGTGGGATCAAGGTCACCTTTCTGGTTCGCGAAAAAAGTTACTGGGATAAAGTACTACCAAAAGAAGAATCGTTGATGATCAACGATCATATTTTTGAACATCATGTCGATCTTCGATTAGCAACTGAATTGACCTCTATTCATGCAGATAGTACAGGACGTGTAACTCATATTATGGCCTCCGACGGTGATCGAATCGATTGTCAATTTGTAGGACTGACGGCAGGTGTTCATCCAAACATTGGTTTTATTAAGGAAAGTGAAAACTGTGATATCGATTATCAACGTGGCGTTTTAGTTAATCAATTTCTAGAAACCACCGCACCCAAGGTATATGCCATTGGTGATTGTGCTCAGCTTTTGGCTCCAAACCCTGGCCGACGACCGATTGAAGCCATTTGGTATACCGGTCGAATGATGGGTGAAACCGTTGCCTACACAATTTGTGGAAAAGAAATGAAATATAATCCAGGTCTATGGTTCAATTCGGCCAAATTCTTTGATATTGAATATCAGGTATATGGCGATGTTCGCGTTCCTCAGCCCGAAGAGCATGATTCCATATTTTGGCAGTCAAAAGACCATAAAAAAGCCATTCGAATTGTCTTTGAAAAGGAATCACAGATTGTGGTTGGTTTCAATTTAATGGGTGTTCGATATCGACACGAAGTATGTGAAAAATGGATCTTGGATCGTACTTCGATAGACAAGGTAATGTCCCATCTAAGTCTTGCTAATTTTGATCCTGAATTCTACAGGGAATATGAGTCTGAAATACTAGAAATCTATAATATTCGATTTGACAAACAGATTCGGGCTAAGTCAAGCCGCACGCTTGATAAAGTGCTTTCTTTTTTATCCCAAAAACGCTAAAACTGCGATTATGAGACAGATTAAACATATCGGCTTAGCTATTTTCCTCTTTTCATTTGTGCTTTTTGTACTCAGCTTTACCTTTTCAAATCACCAATTGAACGAAACGTCACTAAATGTAGTCACAAAACCTTATCACAAAGACAAAATAAAACAACTTTCTCCAAAGATTTATAATAAAACGTTTACGCTGAATGCCCAATTTATTAATAAGATTTCCGAGATTTTACAACAAGCAAAATCAGACTTAGATGAAGATGTTGGCGTCGACCCTGAAAATGGTATCTGGAATGCCACTTCGCTTCCCGAAGGGGCGGCCGAATGGGATGTCAGAATGAGTGATTATGATGTCAAAAATTATATCTTTCTACTCACCAAGTCCAGTTCAATTGGCTTATTGCCCTCGCATTCTGGCTTATTCTTTTTCTTAATCTTTATTTTAGGTTCCATTGGTGCATTGATGTATATCTTACCCGACCTTAAGCTCCCAGCCGGCATCAAAAATAATCATCTCTTTCACAACTCGGTTACTCGTGGTACCTCAGCCGGTTTTCAATTTGTACTGACAAGCCTTGTTATTAGTGCTGTCTTTGTGATCATGCTCATGGAAGGAGCTGTCTTTTATTTTGTTATCAGTTTACTAGTTGCTGCGGCTATGATCGGTCTAATCTTCTTGGCAGAAAAAAAAGCGCTTGGCAACCGTCCTAAGCTAGTCATTTCCAATACAATCCGCTCTGGGTGGATCGGGATTTCACTAGGTTTCTTTCTGATCGGTTTCTACATAATTTTATACTTCTACCCTCAATATATTACCAACTGGATCATCTTGGTCGATCCAATCAAACAATGGATATCTGGCGGACAACCGGCAGATCGTTGGTTCTTATATGGCTTTTTATATTGCTTGGCTATGCTCGTTATGGGCATTCGAATGATCGTCAAATATAGACATAATACATACCAAATCATTCGAACCTGCTCGGTCATCTTTTTTCAGTTAGCATTCGCCTTTATCATTCCAGAAATATTAGGTCGATTCAATAATCCGGCTGTCGATCTGAAAAATGCATGGCCATTAGATTACTCCTTCTTTTACGATTATCGCGTTGAAGGGATGTTGGAAAATAATACCAATTATTTCCTAGGTATGAATGTAGGAACTATGATGTTTGTTTGGGGAATTGTCCTGACACTGATTGTGGTTCCTTTATTTACCTATCTCTATGGGAAACGTTGGTATTGTTCCTGGGTTTGTGGTTGTGGTGGTCTAGCCGAAACCTTAGGCGACCCTTTTCGTCAGCAATCTGATAAACGTCTCAGAGCATGGAGAATTGAACGATATCTGATACACTCGGTTTTAATTTTAGTTTGTATTATGACCGGCCTTATGATCTACCACAGCTTTTCAGGACAATCACGATTGAACCTCCTTCTCTTTGAACTCGATGCCTATCAACTTAGATCCTGGTATGGTTTTATGATCGGTTCGATGTTTGCCGGGGTGGTTGGAACGGGGTTTTATCCTCTTATGGGTAATCGAGTATGGTGTCGGTTTGGTTGTCCACTAGCCGCACTAATGGGAATCGTTCAACGATTTAAATCACGATTCCGAATAACCACCAATGGTAGCCAATGTATTTCATGTGGCAACTGCTCTACCTACTGTGAAATGGGAATCGATGTTCGATCTTATGCACAAAAAGGCCAAGATATTGTTCGGGCTTCTTGTGTGGGTTGTGGTGTTTGTTCAGCAGTTTGCCCAAGAGGAGTGCTTCGACTTGAAAATGCTTCCTCTGACATGAATGAACGTACTGAAAAGCTAAGAACCGTTCACGTAAAGCTGGAAGATGTAGGAATACTATAATTCCATTTTTTTAACTGAACATATGTGTTCCATATGCCGCGCCAACGAAGAATGTCAAGACTCCCAACAACAACCCTACATACGCTAATTTTTCTTTTTTTATCGCGGGATACAAACACAAAAGAACCGTTAATATGGCCATAAAAAATACAGCCATACCATAATCTACTGGTGCGTGCATCGCATCATAATCCATATGGCGTGCTGTACTGCTGAAGTATACCTCATCATCACGATTGAATTTGTACCTAGCTTCTGCAACACTTGCTGCTTCAACGACAACAAATTGTAAATAACCAGCCACTAGAGTGGTTAAAAATCCTACTGCTAATCCAAGTTGTGCTATTTTTTTCATACATTTTTTATATAAAATACAAAAAAAATCAAAGGCTGTCAAATGCTTCACTGATGTGAATAATGGCATCTCCTTGATTGATGATCGATGCGTGATTATTACATAACAAAAATCCGTCATTCGGTGCAATGATCGTGTCTTCAAAGGATCCATAAGGATCTGAAATAGATCCTAATATTTGCCCCTCTTCCACAAATGAGCCCACACGAGAGGTCATTCGCAACATGCCCGAATATTTAGCCCGGATCCATTTTGATTCGGTGATCATATATTGCATATCCGATATTTTTTGAAACGGATAATCACTATAATCTCCCATACCTAATTCATGAATAATCTTAAGGCTTCCTTCCAAACCCGCTTGTGTGACTGAACGGTCTAGAAATATAGCTTTTCCTCCTTCATATAAGACCGTTCTAATACCTTTTTCCCCTAAGGTTTTTCGTAGAGATCCTTTTCTGTTTTTAGCGTTTATAATAAATTTAGTACCAAAAGCTTTCGCCAGATCCAATGATTGATTAATCTCTTTATCAAG
>CAXQBA010000512.1:0-10389 GCA_964221885.1 Luminiphilus sp.
CATTTATTTTGTTTTTTTTAATTAGTCAACAATAACTGTTAAAGAGCAACAAATCTCGTATTTTTTTTGATTAATCAAAACAAGTATGTCACTTTTTGAATCCTATTCTACAAAATTACAAAAAATATACTTCTTTTTATTTGACCAAAGTCATAAAATATAAATAATTAAAAGTATAAGTTGTACAATTCCAATAAGATATCCGGCTATCACATCGGTTAAGAAGTGTTTCTTTAGGAATATTCTTGAGTAACCAACCAACAGAATGAATAGCGCTAAAAGGTACCCAACGTATGGATTTTCTAAGACCGTCCAGTGGATATATGAAAGGTATCCATATACTAAGATTATTCGTGATGAGTGGATACTTGGGAAAGAACCCGCATCAATCTTTTCAAATGCATTAGAAAACGATTGTTGATTCGGTCTAGGTTTATGCCAAATATATTTAATGCCAGAACACATACATTCATTGACCAGAAAAGTAAGGACAATGATCAATAAATGTTGATGAAAAGAGGGAGACACAGAGAGGGCAACAACAGCAATCAGCAATAATATAAATGGATTGCCAAGTGCGGTGATGTCGCGGATGTATTCAGCGTATTTATTTTTCTTTAGGGACATATTCAGCTTATTTCACTGACTTCTTTGATCGATTTCCAATTTTTGATAAAAAAGACCAGGCCAGAACCAACGGTAAGTGCTAGTGACATGATCAACATACCATATAAAAGCCATTTGACAAAGAACCAGGACCCAAGAGGGTCATCGATCGGATAGGTGTTGAACATGAAGTAGAAATAAGCACAAGGGAGCGTCATCATCTGCATAACGGTCTTGGCTTTACCTGACCAAGATGCAGCAACTACAACAGGCTTTTTCTTAAGTAAAAAAGCAAATCGATACATTGTTATGATTATTTCTCTGGCTATAATTGGTACGATCCACCAAATGGAGTACATATTAGGTAAGAATAAATCAGATAAGATTATGAATGATCCTAACACGATAATCTTGTCTGCAATCGGGTCTAAGATCTTCCCTAATTTTGTGATAAGGTTATATCGCCTAGCATACCAACCGTCAAGCCAATCTGTAAAGCTTGCGATGGCAAAAAGCACAGCTGCCCAGACACGTATCGAAAAATCTCCTTGCAAGATCATCCAAGGGATGATCAATCCAATTATAATACGAAATGTAGTCAGTGCGTTGGGTATATTCATACCATATTTTATTATCAGTCAAGATACAAAAATGTTGACATTTTTAGAATAATTTTGTCTGCTCACCTCTTGAAAGTAATTGAAAAGATAATCGGTGTAATGGACTGATTCCATGCATTCGGACGGCATCTCTGTGTTTTTTTGTTGGATATCCTTTGTTGCTGGACCAATCATAGTGCGGAAACTGCACAGATTTTTCTTTCATAAAATCATCTCGATATGTTTTTGCAAGAATGGAGGCAGCGGCGATCGATAAAAATTTATCATCTCCTTTGATGATACAATGATGTGGTGTATCATTGTAGGGAGTAAATCGGTTGCCATCAATCAGCAGAAGTTGTGGTTGTACGTTCAGTTGGGCAATGGCTCGATGCATGGCAAGAAAAGAAGCCTTTAAAATATTGATCGAGTCGATCTCCGTATTGTCAACCCAACCGACAGCCCATGCCAACGCATTTTTTTCGATATCATGACGTAAGGCAACTCGATTTTTCTCACTGAGCTTTTTTGAATCCCGCAAGAGCGAATTTTCGTATCCATCTGGCAATATGACAGCTGATGCCACCACAGGTCCAGCAATACATCCTCTACCAGCTTCATCACAGCCTGCTTCAATAAGACCCGAACCGAAAGATTGGGCTAACATATTAAAAAAGAGATTTCTGGTTATCCCCTTGATAGGGTATCCCTAGATGATCAAATGCCTTGATCGTAGCTTCACGACCTCTTGGAGTTCGTTTGATATATCCCTGCTGAATCAGAAAGGGTTCGTGAACATCTTCAATGGTTCCAGCGTCTTCACCTACAGCAGTAGCAATAGTTGTTAGACCGACAGGTCCGCCATTAAAAGACTGAATAATGGTTTTAAGTATTTTGTTATCCATTTCGTCAAGACCTTGGTTGTCAACATTGAGCGCACTTAATGCTGTTTTTGCTATTTTTTGATCGACAATACCGTTTCCTTTAATCTGTGCAAAATCACGTACTCTTCGAAGAAGTGCATTAGCAATTCGAGGTGTTCCTCTACTTCGTCGTCCGATCTCTTGTGCACCACCTTCAGTGATCTCCACATTGAGTATTTCAGCTGATCGTTTAATGATCTTAACCAGAGTATCCGTATCATAGTAGTTCAACAGACAATTAATACCAAAACGTGCCCGCATGGGAGCCGTTAATAATCCCATACGAGTTGTGGCTCCAACAAGAGTGAATGGATTCAGTGCGATCTGTATGGTTCTTGCATTTGGTCCTGAATCGATCATGATATCAATTCGATAATCTTCCATGGCAGAATACAGATATTCCTCGACGACGGTATTCAAACGGTGGATCTCATCAATAAACAACACATCGTTTTCTCCAAGATTCGTAAGAAGACCCGCCAGATCTCCTGGTTTTTCTAGAACTGGACCTGACGTCATTTTAATATTTGCCTCTAATTCATTGGCAATAATCAGCGACAATGTAGTTTTACCTAAACCAGGAGGCCCGTGTAACAAAACATGGTCAAGTGCTTCATTTCTAAGTTTAGCTGCTTGGATGAAAATATGTAGGTTCTCAACCAGTTTTTTCTGTCCGGTAAAGTCGTCCAATGCTTTAGGACGAAGTGCTTTTTCAATGGCTTTTTCACCACTGTCAAATTGCTCGTCTGTTGGATCAAGATTCGGATTCATCATAAAACGAATGTACTACTTTTTCTCACAATCATTGTATTCCTTTTTTAATTTACAAAGTCAGAATGAGATTCGACGTCTTTTGTCTACTTTTATAGTATTGAAAAGCTAAAAATAAGAAGGACCATGCAATGGATCGCAAATATCTGTTTTCTCACAATTGTTTTATTAGTAGTTGCTTGCTTACCATCAAGTAAAAATTCTACAAACACATTACCATCAGGAGCGTGGATCGGTTTTTTCAAGATTGATTCTCCTAAACATTCAAACCCAACTCATATTCCTTTTCGAATGCAGATTGATGGGGACACGCTTATATATTTCGATAATGGATCCGAACGCATAAAAACAATCGATGTATTTTTATCCGTGGATTCATTGCATCTAACGATGCCTGTATTTGGAAGTTCATTAGAGGCTCGTTTACAGAATGATACATTTCATGGTGTTTGGTCCAGTCAGGCTAAGGAGTCGTATCACATTCCATTTTATGCTGTTCGAAGCATAGAGAAAAAGGCATTGGATCTGAAACCTTTACCTAAGCGTTGGAAAGTGCAATTTTCCCCTCTGGATGATCCAGGAGATGGCATTTTACTCCTACAGGTGGATGAGTTTGGAATTGCTACAGCTACTGTACGTACAGAGACGGGAGATTATCGATTTTTGGAGGGATCTTATGACGGAACTGAATTGTCACTCTCTGCTTTTGATGGAGCGCATATTTTTTATTTACAAGCCCAATTTGATGGTGAAAAACTCCAAGGAGGGTTTTGGTCAGGAAAGCACTGGTATGAAACATGGATTGCTAACCCTAATGATACATTTACGTTACGTGATCCTGATAGTTTGACCTTTTTATCAGAACCCCTGGCTTTTCAATTCCCGAATGTAAATGGTAATACCATTTCATTGAATGATCCTATGTTTGATGATAAGGTCACGATCGTTCAGATAACAGGCTCGTGGTGTCCGAATTGTATGGATGAAACAAGGGTTTTGGTTGACATGTATAAAAAATATCAGAAGGATGGTCTCGAGATAGTAGCTATTGATTTTGAACTCAAGGATGATTTTTCAAATTTCCAACAATGTGTGTATCGCTTACAAAGTGACCTAGGTGTCACCTATCCTGTTCTTTTTGGTGGTCTTGCTAACAAAAAAGAGGCAGCAAAAAAAATTCCAATGCTCAATCATATCATGTCGTATCCGACGATGATCCTTTTGGATAAAAATAAAGAGGTGAAACAAATACATACGGGGTTCAACGGGCCAAGTACTGGTGAACTGTATCGAACTTTTATTGATGAGTTAGCATCGAATATTGAGGAACTATTAGCTAGTTAATGAGTTCGAATAAAGAAATTATACGGCTCGCCATCCCGAATATTATCAGCAATATATCGGTGCCATTGATCAGTAGCGTAGATACTGCACTAATGGGTCATTTATCCATTACTCATCTGGCTGCAGTTGGTATTGGAAGTATGGTGTTCAATTTTCTATATTGGAATTTTGGTTTTTTACGGATGGGTACTACTGGTATGACTGCACAGGATTTTGGACGTAACGATGAGGCGGCGATTGCTCGAAATTTATATCATGCGATTCTCTTATCATTGACAATAGGTTGTTTGATTGTACTCATTAAGAGTCCTTTTTCATCTTTATCAGCGTATTTGATGCAGATCGATCCTTCACAGATCGATCTATTCGCAGCATATTTTGATATTCGTATTTGGGCAGCACCTGTAACCTTATCATTAATAGCTTGCATGGGTTGGTTATTTGGTATGCAAAATGCAATCTATCCGCTAGTTATAACACTCGTAATCAATACAGCTAATATTATCTTTAGTTCGTATTTTGTTCTTTCGATGGATATGGGTATTAAAGGTGTTGCATATGGTACCGTTTTGTCACAGTCCATTGGACTACTACTTGCGTTAGCTTTGATATTTTACAAGTATAGATCAATTGTAAATCACATTGCACGAGAATATCAAATAAGGTGGGAGAATTTACTTCGGTTCTTATCTATCAATGGAGATCTGTTTATACGAACATTCTGTTTAACACTTGTTTTTGCATTCATTTACAGTCAGTCTTCTGCATATGGTGTGGAGGTCTTGGCCATTAATACGATACTTCTTCAATTTTTAAATTGGATGTCATTTGGGGTAGATGGGTTTGCTTATGCTGCTGAAAGTCTAGTTGGAAAATATAAAGGGAAGGAGAGTGAACAAGGAATGATGCAAACGATTCGTCTATCCATGGTTTGGGGGATGGGTCTTGCCTTGTGTTATAGTCTTATCTACTATCTATTTGATCAACCGCTTATTCAACTTTTCTCTAGTGATCAACAAGTAACAACTAAGACTATGACCTTTTTTCTTTGGATAGTCATAACCCCTTTATTGGCTACCCCGAGTTATATCTGGGATGGTATTTTTGTAGGGTTAACAGCAGTAAAAGCCATGCGAAACACGATGATCGTATCTATGGGTTTATTTTTTATGGTGTATTACACATCAATCGTTTATTTTGAACCTATCGATACTCTTTGGATGTCCTTACTAGTTTTTTTAATGGCTAGGGGAATTATTCAATGGATTTTCTTCAAAAAATGGGGTACTGATTTAACATAAAAAAAAGATGCGCGTGCCTCTTTTTTTATGTTGATTATTTTTGGATCGAAACTAACTGTATATCTTTTAACCCGTTGTGTAATACTTGGACATAATACACACCTTGTGATAGATCTTCCGTGTTGATACGTATTTTTTGATTAGTGGAATGTATGGAGACATCTCTTGAAATAACGGTTTCTCCTAGAGCGTTTATCACACTAACCAAAATATTTTTACCAATAGACTGCCCGGTGTATTCAAATACGAAGTTGTCCTGGGCTGGATTAGGATAAATATTTGAAATTAAGCCTGATTGAGTAGATAAACTTGATCGCAAATTGATTGTGTTAGATACTTTGATTTCATTATTATCTCCAATGGACTTAATTCTATAATAATCCATAGAAGTCTTAGCATAATCATTGAATTGGTAACTTAACGTATTAGGATCAACTGATACGTTGCTGATCATCTCCCAATTGGTGCCATCAGCACTTCGTTCAACAGAGAACATATTAGTATTTTCTAACGTGCTCATTTCCCATCGTAAGGCATTGTGATCTTCATTCGATCGTCCGTAAAAACTCTCAAAGTCATCCGATAATAAAACACAGATCAAAGATGCGGGCATCAAAGTAGGTTGGTCAGCGACACATCCAATGTTTTGCCAAACTCCGATTTCCCCATCTGCAAATGTCTTAATACTAACAGAGCAATCCGTGAATCCATTTGTACACTGGATAAAGTCTTTTGCTTGAAGCTGAAAACAGACCTGCCAACCACCAAGATCAGCACAGGCAGGAAAGCTATTGTCACCATAATTATCATCTGGATCTAAGAAGGAATTCGTACAATCTAGAGTACCAAAATTCTCAACTTCATAGGAGTTGTAATTAGTTACAAAGAACCACCCAGCTCCAACATCGTCACCAGCACTCAATCCCATTGGATTAGCTTGATTCAAATTATAATCAACTGATCCAGCAGGATACCATGACCAAGTTCCAGCAGGGTCACCGTTGCAAGGTGGCGGTGGCCCACCTGAATAAGATTGAACTCCTACGGTTGCCAAAGGTGTAGTGATTGTTGGCATTCCATTGGCATCAAATGATACCGGATCCCAACAGTCACCAAACTCAGGTACAATTCCTTGTAAGTAATTACAGTTCGTAGTTGAAGTCATGTAACTATTAATGGTATAACAAAATGTTACGACTTCTCCCGGTTGGAATGGTCCAGTTAAACTTGAACCGAGTGAGGTAGATGTAGCAACTAATGTGTTATCTGTATTACAGGCATTTAAATTTGGTAACTGGCTTGCACAAATATTAAAGTTGCCTGTTGCACCACCCACATCAGAAATAGCTATCAGATAGGTTGTGTTACCTGCAACATTAGCTAATATGTTTGCAGCTCCTGACGTTCCTTCAATACAGTCAACAATCGTGTAAGGCCCTCCACAAGAGTTGCCTGTAAAAACGGTTATTTCTGGTGCGGTTAGATCAGAGCTCGTTAAGTCGATTTGAAGAGAAGATGCTGAAGCATCAGTGGTTACAGAGAACCAAACCGTTTCATTAGGTAAATTATAGCAGTTATTACCAGCAAAAATAGGTCCTGGACTAGCTTGTGTGTTGCAGTCTGAAACGCACACTTGAGAACCACCAGATGGATTCAAACTGATAGGTGTCGGTGAACTACAGTCTTGGTTCAATATGCAACTACCAGAGGGGGCTGCGTTTTGATTGATACATAACTGAAAGTTTCCAGTTAGTGCATTAACATCAGAAACAGCAATAATATACGTAGTATTTGGAGTAACAGCAATAGCAGCTGAGGTTGCTGAACCACCTGTTCCCTCAACACAATCAAAGATGGTAAAATTCAAACAGTCGGTAGTCTGAAATAACGTGAATTCAGGACTGGTTAGATCAGTACTACTGAGGTCTATATCCAATGATACCGTATTAGCATCCGTAGTGATTGAAAACCACACTGTTTCATTGATGAGGTCATAGCAATTGTTTCCGTTAAAATCAGGGCCTGGTGTTGCACCTGTATTACAATCTGTTATACAAGCCTGACCAGAACCTGGTGCATTAAGAGATATTGTTGTTGGAGTTGAACAATCCTGATTGGTTAAACATGGATTCGCAGCAGGTGGATTCTCAATACATACGTCTATGGTACCGCCCGTTTGATCGGTATGGCTTGATACGACAACCCAATACGTTTGACCTGCAACTAAACCAGTAATCGTATTGCTAATGGTATTATAATTGCCACCATTAGGACCACCTCCTCCAAGATCTTCACAAGCTTCAAGTATGTAATTGGCGCAATTATTCGTAGTTGACGAAACAACTAAAAATTCTGGACCCCAATTTGAAAGACGTGCAGTTACTGTAATCGTAGCTGTTGGGCCTTGTGCAACAAAAGAAAACCAGGTGTCTAAGTTGCCTTCTTCACAATTACCCGCTGCCAAGAAATTGGTAGTACTAGGGGATGCTTGTGTACAGTTAACACCAGTAAGGTCAGTTACGGGAAGGGCAGTGTTACAATCATCTTGAGCAAGGGATGCATAAGAAATAAAAAGCAATAAGGGTAGAATGTGTCTCATTGTATAGGAATTTGTCCTTTTAATAAATAATCATGGACAAGTTCAGGGATTAGTCTTCGTTCGGGTTTACTGTTGGGTTGGTGTAGGGAAAATACGAATAGAAATCTCTTCATTGAGGCGAATGATGACTTCCTCTTTTTTCTGATTTTCTTTCACTAATTCTAAAATCTCTCTAGTTATTAAAGGGTTCATATTCGGGTCAGAAATAATAAACTCAAATTTATCTTTCAGGGATGAATATAACGTAGATATGGAAACGTTAGACTCAAGCGATACTTTGGGTTTGCTAATGTCTTCATGGGTTGTTGTGTGACCCAACTTAGTCTGTGAGTATCCAAGTATGCTGGTACTTACAAATAGTACTAATAATGCAGTTTTCATAATCTTAAATTTGAGTTTTTATTTTGTCCGGTGCCCAAATTTTGGTTCAATACATTGAATGTATACATGAATATAAAATATTATTATAAAAAACACCTGTAATCAAGTTGTTTTTTTGGCTAGTCTAAATTTGTTTTTATTGATTAATTTATATTTTAGGATATTGTTTAAACGAAATAAAAATAAGTATGAATATTACCGAAATGGTGAATTGTATTTGTCCTATAGCTGTTGATGCAGGAGATGCCATTATGAAGATTTATGAGGAAAGTAAGGATATTGTCTATGAGAAGAAAGATGATGATTCGCCACTTACAGTTGCTGATAAAGCATCCAATGATATCATCTGTCAGGCGCTACAGAAGTTAGCATTTGATTATCCGATCATTTCTGAGGAAAATAAAAGTATTGACTTTTCTACTCGTAGCCAATTCAAAAGATACTGGCTAGTGGATCCTTTGGATGGTACAAAGGAGTTTATCAAGAGAAATGGAGAGTTTACGGTTAATATTGCATTGGTTGAAGAAAACCACGTTATTGGTGGCGTTGTGTATGCCCCAGCTCTTGAAAAATTGTTCTGGGCATTTAAGAATGAGGGAGCTTATTTGAAAGATAAGAATGGAACAACACGTCTAGAAGGTATTTCATTTTCTTCAACTGATGAATCTTTAAAAGTGATCTGTTCTCGGTCACATATGAATACTGAAACCACGGATTTTGTCAACCAGCTTAATGATCCAGAACTTGTCTCAAAAGGTTCTTCACTGAAGTTTCTTGAATTAGCTCAAGGTGTAGCACATTTGTACCCTCGCGTTGCACCTACTATGGAATGGGATACCGCAGCTGCTCAGATTGTTTTAGAAGAAGCCGGTGGTAAAGTTGTTCAGTTTGGTACAGATTCTAAAGTAGTGTACAATAAAGAGAACTTATTAAATCCTTATTTTGTAGCTTATGCTGATAAAAATGTTTTGATAAAATGAGTGTAAAAATTCTAATTTCTATTTCTATTGCGCTTTTTATCGTTGTTCTTGTAGTACTCCTTGTTTTGAAGTCTTACAAGAAACGAAATACTGTTTTTTCAAAGATCGCCGAGCGATTTCAATTAACTTTTGAGGCTGCTGAGGGAGTACATATTTTCAATCAGCGATTTCCCAAAGCTCATGGCTCCATTGATGGTATCCCAGTTGTAATTGATATGTACGTTGTATCCAGTGGTAATTCGCATGTTGAATACAACAGGGTCATGCTTGGATTAGGTGGCAGTAATCATAAAGATCTATGTCTGACAAAGGAAAATTTCTTTAGAAAGATGGGTAAACTTGTCGGGATGCAAGATATTGTGATTGGCAAACCAGAAATGGATGATCATTTTATCATAAAATCATCTGACGAGAACTATGCTAAATATGTTTTGAACCAGAAAGTTTGTCTTCATATTCTTGAAATGACATTTGGAGGCTCTCTGAACGTTAAAGATGGTAATCTTATCTATGTAGAATCAGGTATACCTAGGTCTGATTCAAGATTGATGAGTTTCTATTCAAATGTTCTATCGCTCATAAATGTGGCTAAGGCTATGAACTAAATTAACGTTCCAATTGAAAACTCCCCATAAAATCAACAGAGTCTTTATTGTTAAATGGGCCAATCGATGAAAACATCCCTAGTTGGTAAATTCTGTTATCAACTAGGATGATATTATATAAAATATCAATGTTACTCTTGTCTGAACGGGCAGATAAAGTCTTGGCTTGATGTTCATCATTGTATTTGAAGGATCGACTTGATAATTCGGTAGCATCCATACCTTGTAAAACCTGCATTTGAATTACATCGATCATATCCGTTTCACTACCATTCTGTAG
>CAXQBA010000513.1:0-3739 GCA_964221885.1 Luminiphilus sp.
GGAGTTCAGACGTGTGCTCTCCGATCTTGCAGAAGCATTAAAACTAACTGCAAAAGATGAGTTTTCATTCAAGATTATAGATGGTATTATCAAAGAACCATTAGGGGGTGCTCATTTGGATCCGTCACAAATGGCAAAAACATTGAAACGTTCGATCAAAAAAGAAATAAAGTCGTTTGATGGTTTGTCTGCCGATCAAATAATTGAACAGCGTATCAATAAGTACGAGCAAATGGGATCTGTATCCTACAAATAAAAATGGGTATGCAGATCTTTGATTGGTTACGGCGTCGTTCTATACGATCTGGTTTACATCGAAACAAAGCCAATGTTCAGAACAGAAAACCAGTTCCTTATGAAAAGACGTCTACGATCGGTCTTCTCTATGCTTTTTCGGATCAAGGGGAATTAAATACGTTGATCTCATTCAAAAAAAGGTTGTTAAAAGAAAAGAAGAAAGTACAGATGTTCGTGTACTACCACGATAAAGAGTGTCCTTCTTCACCGCATTATAAAAGTTTTTGTAAGAAGCATCTGAATTTTTTCTCTCTTCCCAAGGATCGTGATGTATTCGCTTTGATCAATACACCATTTGATATGTTGATTTCATTCAACACGACTTTTTCGTTACCAATTAGTTTTATTTCTGCCGCCTCAGCTGCAAATTTCAGAATTGGTATTGAAAAAGAAGACACATATAGTCTCGATAGTTTCGATCTGACGTTTCATGAACAAAACCCTACTGTTCAGACCATTATAAGTTCATTTGACAAATATATTTTGAAAATAAATACAGGTTGATATGTCATTTCAAGGTACGGGAGTCGCATTAGTTACTCCATTTAAAAATGGTGATATTGATTTTACTTCATTGGGTAATGTTATCGATCATTGTATAAAAGGGCAGGTAGATTTCTTAGTGTCACTAGGAACAACAGGTGAGACACCTGCATTGTCTGCTAATGAGCAACAGGAGGTTCTTAGCTATACCGCATCACATATTGATGGACGAGTTCCATTAGTTGCGGGTGTTGGAGGTAATAACACAATGGAGGTTTGTCATAGACTTAAAAGTATGAACCTTACTGGAGTCGATGCGATACTATCTGCATCCCCCTCATATAATAAACCTTCACAAGAGGGAATATTTCAACATTTCATGGAAATTCAAGCTGTTTCAACTCTTCCGATCATTCTATATAATGTGCCCGGTAGAACCAGTTCAAATATGACGGCAGATACTACATTGAGATTGGCGAATGCGAGTTCCAAGTTTATAGCTATTAAGGAAGCATCGGGCAACCTTAACCAATGTATGGAATTGGTTCAGGGAAATACAAGAGATGATTTCTATTTACTATCAGGTGACGACAACCTTACGTATTCGTTGATACATTTAGGCTTTGATGGTGTGATCTCTGTGATCGCTAATGCCTATCCATCTTCCTTCTCATCCATGGTGAGATCAAGTTTGAATCGTGAATTTAAACGATCGCAACAGTTGCATTATGCTCATTTAGATATGATCAATGCGTTGTTTTTAGATGGGAACCCTGGAGGTGTTAAGAAGGTGATGTCTCTAATGAATTTGTGTGAGAATGAGCTCAGACTTCCTTTAGTACCTGTCAATGAAAAAGTGGCTCAACAATTAGAGTACTTACATTCTACGTTTCAGACTCATCCGTAAATTTTTCAATTTCATGTTGCCAATCATTCGTAATAATGCTGTCTTAATTGGATTGGCTTTGGCTGTTTGCTTATTGATTATACATCATTTACTTGGTTTTTTTGGTCATTTTGGCTTCGATGATGTAAGAGGTTATGCCTTTTATGCACACAAATGGATACATACCTCAGCATTTTATCTAGATGATGATTTTTTTTCATATCGATGGGGTATTATAGCACCTTTAGCGCTGGTCTATTCAATTTTCGGAATACATGATCTTAGTTCCGCAATACCAGCTGGTCTATTTTTTCTGGGTCATCTATATTTGTTGTTGTCATTAAATAAAGATCGTTCCATCATTGTATTGTTCTTTGTTTTCTTCTTGTATTGTTTTGATAATTGGACCTTGTACTACAGTGATAAAATAATGCCTGATATAGCTGTTTCCTTTTGTATCCTTTTATCAGTTTATAGTATTTACAGGTTGCGTTTTGGCGATTGGACACCCAACAGAGCTAGTGTCGTATTTTCCCTTTCTGTTTGTTATGGCTTTCTGTGCAAAATGAGTATTTTCTTAGTGTTTCCCTTATATATCTTTTTAATGATCGAGGATCTAATGCAGCGGAATGCGCTTCGATTTTGGATTCAAAGCCTATTCACAGGTCTGATTTTTTTATTCATGTACCTCTTTTGTGTTTACTACATTACAGGTTCTCCTACAAGTAGATGGGATAGTACATTGGCTGGACAAGATCGCATTTTAGGTTCGACATTCCGACATTGTGCATATTATGAGCAAAGTTGGTCTGCTTTGTTCTATCGATTATCAGGCGGCTTTTATAGCATGTTGTTTCAGAGTGGGCAGTTATTTTCGCTGGTTCTTGTTTTACCTATTTTCTTTCAAAGAAAATGGTTGAGTTCAATGCGACGTAAGGGATCCATATTTTTTTGGGTTAAGGTATTTGCTATTTTATTATTATGTGCTAATGGAATGACCACATCATTATTGCATTATAATCCCATGTGTTTGGATATACGCCAATATTTATTTCTAGTACCATTTTCAGCTATTTTGGGTGCGCACTATCTTAGTCAAATTTATAATGGGTTAGATTTCACGAAACAATGGTGGTTAATACCAGCATTTCTTTTACTATCCATTTTGATTAGAGATGCAGGTAATATTAAATGGCTTTATGTTTGTCTTATTCTTTTTTTGATGGGAATACGTTTCAGTACCTCATTTAAAAAAGTTCGCCCTGTACTTTTATTTCTATTTATACCACTCTCAGCTATGCTGTCTGTTTCCAATATGATCAGTTCACGAAAATTCGGTTATGATGATCAAAAAAGGGCGATATCTTATTTAGGTGATCAGGTTAAATCTTCATTAGTTTACACTGATGAGGTTCAAGCGAATATTGCTACATATTTAATGGCATTTAATAAAGATCATGTACGCTATATTTTTAAAATGGATTCTTTTGATTCGTTAGGTCATGAATATGAACAAAAATGGCTGTTTATCAATCGAACTAGTCAGTCGATGGCTGTTTATCAGGACAAAAATTATAGCTTGAATTCAATAGCTGATTCATTAATTAATCAAGGTGTCAGACCTATTAATTTTAACCTTATTGAATTGTATGA
This sequence comes from Luminiphilus sp., assembly GCA_964221885.1. Lineage (GTDB taxonomy): Bacteria > Bacteroidota > Bacteroidia > Chitinophagales > Saprospiraceae > Aureispira. Next base: position 3,320 of record CAXQBA010000513.1, read on the forward strand.
TCTTTCAGACAATTGATTGAATCTTTCCTACTGGTGAATTCGTTATGAATTTGTTTGAGTCAATGATTAATATTTACCATATTTAAAGATATGAGATCGATTCTTTGTTTACTGGTGATGCCTATCCTTTTTTACTCCTGTACATTTGTACGAACCGTCGCTTTTTTTACTCCAGATTCGGACGATCATGAACAAATCTTCAGTTGCGATACGGTGCATGTTCATTCATCAACTTCGGTCAATTGGCCGCAAAAAGAGACGAATTTATTCAACTTAGAACATTGGGTACCTGCATATGCACGTCTAGGGTCTTCGAACCTCTTGGAGTTTATGGCGGCATCCAAAACAGCGGGCTTAGTTGTTTTACACAGAGACACCGTTTTATTTCAGTATCTGAAAACTGGTCATACCTTTGATAGG
>CAXQBA010000514.1:0-3922 GCA_964221885.1 Luminiphilus sp.
TAGTATGTCAGGCTGTAAGATATCAAAGTTAATTCCATCTATTGAACGCTCAAGAGTTAGGGATTGGAAAGGTGCTGTATGGTCTAATCGTAAAAAGAGATGAATCTGATCGTCTGTGTATTGACCATCAAGCTCAACAACATCTTGATTCAACAAAATACAATCGACAACAACACGATAATTATAGTATACCTTTCCAGCACACATGTCAGGAATGGCTAAGGTGTAATTTGTCGTTGTAGTAGGGGTGAAAATGGGATTAGCACTCGTTGTATCGTTGATCGATCCATCATTTGGCGTCCAAGCATATTCTCGAAGACCATACACCTCAATTTCTTGGATCTCATAACCAAAATTATTGGAGCGTTGAATACCTTGCATTCGTACAAACCGTGCATCAGTTCTTTGGAATGTAATCGCATCTTTCCCACCATTCCCAGTAGACGTTGTATATAGATTCGTCCATTGTAGGCTATCGGTTGATACATCAACGGTGTATGAAAGTCCATAATTCTGACCCCAATATATCAAAACGGAATCAATGGGTATGATCTCTCCAAGATCTACAACCAACCACTCATTATCATTTTTTTGGCTAGCCCAGAAGCTGGCCATCTCCATGTCATTGGCTTTGTCTGGACCGTATTGAGTTCCACCACCTTGTTGTACAGTAGAAACGCTAACAGAAGCATTAAATGCAAGATTATAAGGAATTATAGTAGGTAATTGTAGTGTGGTTGAACCTACACAAATGGTATCGTCAGAGAAGGATAATGATGTGTTACCACCGATCATCACACGGTGATTAGCATTCTGCCCACCTGTAGCTGAGGTAAAGCCCCAATAAACGAATGGATTGTTATCAAATACATTGGTAACTAGGTCTATTGTGTGACTGATCCGTAAGGTACCATCAAAATATACGTCAAGGACATTTGTTGTTGCTGAATAGGTGATCTGAAAAGGATACCAAATGCTGTCTTCAACATCAGATTTTGAAATGTGCATTTGAACAGGACCTGCTAAGTTGTCGGGTGCATTGTGATTCGCATTACCAAATTGATGTAAAGCAACGTGATCAAAAGCTGGATCAAAATTTCCACCTGGCCCATTTTGATAGGTGTCAAATTCAATTCCTATTGAATTTCCTGCCATTCCTTGATAGCCAATACCACTCCCCTGAGTACCATCACCTAAACAACGATCTTGCATGACGAATACCATCCCATCAGCGCCAACATCGTCATTACCAAAAAAAAGCTGTCCAGATACTGTGAAGTCGGTAGTTAGATCATGGCGAATTTGATACCACATAGAACCACTCATCCAATTTGTGGCTGGAGTTAATTGAAAGGTGTTATTACCTAGGTCCGTGGCATCACCACTTAGAAAAAACTGGGCGCTAGATACAAGACTTTGCAAAAGAAGCAAAATCAGAAATATTCGAGGCATTTGGTGTGTTGTTCTTGATATGGTGCATTTTACAAAAACTTACACATATGACCAATAATAATTTGATTTTTTTTCTATGACAGTAGAATATTTTACAAAATTCATAGATGTTTTGTATGGGCTCTGAAATAGAGCAATTGTTTACATTGTTTTGTGGAGCCTATCACTGTTTCTCTATCCAGATAGCTTTCATTTTTTTCTCACTGAACATATTGTTGAATTGTTCTATGTCTTTTTGTATGATTGTATTGAATTTGGCTAACTCTTCGTCAGTTTGACGGAATAACTCATTGCGTACTTCAATAGCCTGTTTGGTTGGTGGGTAATCTCCATATTGCAAAGAGTTCAGATGTCCAATTTTATTATTTAGACGGATCGGAAAATTAAGTGGATCCTGAGCAGATTGATTCTGTGTTTGATAAAGTGCTTTTTCTACATTCGTTAATGCTGTTTGTATTGTTTTTGCTAATTCGATCATTTCCTTGTTATCATCCTCATTTTCCTTTAGTTGTTTATTGATCTTATCCATATTGGATTTGATCTGACGAATCTGAATGATGGTAACATGAATATCGGTTAACTTATCTCTAAGTGTGGTCACAAAATCAAACTGCTTCTTTAGGTCTTCAGGAGTTGCTTCTGAAAGGGGATCATTCTTTATAGTGAATGGTGTTGTAAATTCATTTCTATTGATCTCGAGGATAGCTGTGTAATTACCTGGAAGTGCTTTTGGACCGCTCATTGATGCCCAAAAGTTGATCATGCCAGGAAATGTTCTGGCAGATTCGTATTGTAAATCCCAAGAGAGAATGCCTGATCCTTTATTTAATTTGATCTGATTATTTTTTTCTTTGGCTTTCTTTGAGAAATGTCGACATGTGTCGCCTTTTTCATCAAGAATGGTCAACGAATATAATGTACTATCAGATAATTGTGGAATGTAATAATGTAATTGGAGACCTGCTGCATGATTTACACCTTGAGTTTTACTATTAGAATTTTGTCCACCCGGCATACGAAATACGACATCTGGCTGAAAAAGAGAAATACTATTATCTTTCTTATTGATAGCTTGTCGAATAATATGAATATTATCAAGAATCCAAATAGATCGACCTTGAGTAGCAACGATCAGGTCATTATCTTTGATCGTCATATCTGTAATAGGTACTATGGGTAGATTTTTCTGGAATGAATTCCATTTTTGTCCATTATCATAAGAAATGTACAGTCCTGATTCTGTACCAGCAAATAATAAACCTTTTACGTTTTGATCAGCGCGGATAACCCGAGTAAAATGTTCTTCCGCAATACCACTAGTGATCTTTTTCCATGTTTTCCCAAAGTCAGTTGTATGAAATAGGAGTGGTTGGTAGTCTCCCATCTTATAACGAGTGGCAGCTATGTACAAGCCTCCATCATTGAATGGATCCGCTTCAATACTGTTGATAAGTGACCATTCAGGAAGTTGTTTAGGTGTTACATTTGTCCAGCTTTTTCCACCGTCTTGGCTAACATGAATTAGTCCATCATCAGAGCCAGTCCACAAAAGATCTTTTTTTCGGGGTGATTCAACAGCGGCAAAAATGGTACAATAATATTCAACAGATGTATTGTCCTTTGTTATTGGCCCACCAGAAGGTCCAAGTTTTGTACTATCATTTCGAGTTAGATCAGGTGAGATGGTTTTCCATGATTGTCCCTTATCCGTACTGACGTGTAAATGATTGGAAGCTGTATACAATTTATTAGGATCATGCGGAGAAAAGAACAATGGAAAGTTCCACTGAAATCGATATTTCATGGATTCAGCACCATGTCCCATTGGATTATCCGGCCAGACATTGATCGCTCTGGATTGTTTAGTGCGGTGGTTCTTCATTTGCAAATACCCATCATAGCAACCCCCAAAAACAATGTCTTGGTCGATTGGATCAACAGCAATATGACCACACTCACAACCCGCTGTAGACTCCCAATCGTCCTTGGTTATTGACCATGAACGAGTTCTATGAGGAATGCGAACTGTAGAGTTATCCTGTTGTGCTGCATATATACGATAGGGGGTATGATTGTCTGTGCTGATTCTATAAAACTGAGCGGTGGGTTGATTCTGATACGTTGACCATGTTGCACCACCATTGTATGTTACCTGTGCACCACCATCATCACCAATAATCATCCGCTGTGGATCTTCAGGGGCAATCCATAGATCATGATGATCTCCATGAGGTGCTCTGGCTGCTTTAAATGTTTTTCCTCCATCTGTTGACTTGTGATAGTTGACATTCATAACATAAACGGTGTTCTCATCTTTGGTATCTGCGTAGATACGAGTGTAATACCATGCTCTCTGTCTTAGTGCACGACTTTCATTTGTTTTTTTCCAGGTATCACCACCATCATCTGATCGGAATACACCCCCTTTTTGAGATTCTATGATCGCCCATATTCGATCGCTATTTAAAGG
>CAXQBA010000515.1:0-3777 GCA_964221885.1 Luminiphilus sp.
TACCATTTTGATGGCATTGATGATCAAATTTCTTTAGGCAATGATTCTAAAGTTCAAATTGAAAATGGAACCATTCAAGCCTGGATTAAAAGAGAAAACACGGATACTGTTGGATTCATGGATATTATAAATAAAAGAGGTAATTACAGTATTAAGATACAGGATGGCCAATTTGTCACAAGGCAATACAATGGGGGATCCGGAATTCAACTTAGTAGTGGAACATATATTTTAGATACCAACTGGCATCATTTAGTTATCGTCTTCCAAAGTGGAGTAACAAATGGTACGTCTTTTTATTTTGATGGCACTAAAATAAACTCCACAACTTGGAGTACAAGAGATCATTTATATAATTTAACATTTGGCAACCATCCTCCTTTTAATACCTGGTTTAATGGAAAAATTGATGATTGTGGATTATGGAATCGTGCCTTAGATTCTTGTGAAATAAACGATCTCTACACCTCAACCTTGAACAGCTGTAATCCAACTTCGATCATATCTACAGAGAAAAATTCCATTTCTATTTACCCAAATCCCAGTTCGGGTATAACGCATATTTCTTCTGATGTATCGATCGGTCAGATTATCATATATGATATGATGGGTAAAGAAATCATCAGACAATCCTGTAACAGCAATCAGGTTGTATTAAATATCAATGAATTTGCCTCTAAGGGTACTTATCTCTTTAAGATCGAAGATCTTTCAGGTAAGATCATCCACACTCAAAAGTTGATCTATCGTTAACTACCTTTTCCGCATTACTTTACAAACAAGAGTGGCAATCGTTCTTGTATTCCATCAATATATTCAACATGAATAATATAGTAGCCTGACTTTCCATTGAGCTCTAAGCTTATTGTAGATGGACCAAATGGTCCATTGTTTTCAGCCACGAATATACCTAATGGATTGTAGACATGTATCTTTTGTACATGTCGTTGAGTTTTTATGTAAAAAGCCCCTGTACTCGGGTTGGGGTAGATGATGGTATTGAATTTATCATTTAATAACGCTACACTAGTCGACACATCATTATCTAAAATAGTACAACTGATAGTTGAGTCTGTCACTACCCCATTATCAACGACCATTAGCTTAACAACAAAAGGCTCATCATTCTCTTGTAAGGTATCGTCAACCAGTTGAAGTTCAATGTAACGAATGGAGTCATTATTCGGCGGAAATTCGATCATGCTTGACAACAATTGAACATCAGTCGAATCAGCACCTCCCGTCCATTCTAGAGATAATTGTACAGGGGTTGACATCGGATTCGTTTGTGAAATCATCAGCGGTAATCGGACAACACCATCACCCTCATTCCATGCCGTTAAACTGGTATCAACTGATACGATTGGTGTGGTGAAATTCCCACAGACATTTAAAAAGGTTTGTCCGCCATCAAAGCGTTGTTTAGCTGGCACGGTACCATCTGCCAATCCAGCAGGTACCCCGATCGATCCAAACTGCTCCGGTCGTACAAATTCTGGTTTAGATGTGTAAGCATAAGATAAATCACTAAGTGTAGATGTGCCTGAGGGTATAATCGCACCCTTGTGATTATTGCCATGTTCAAAATGACCAGAGCCCTGTAAATTGTAGAAGCCTTGCAAAAAAACAGTCGATGTGACCGTATTGCCAATAAAATTTTGATCAGGCGAATTAGTTGCATTGATCATGATACCAAAGGTCGCTGCTCTATTTCTCAGAAACGTATTGTAGGGCCCATTCAAACCATGCGAATTATCCAATACAATATTCTGAACGATATTATGTTCCCATAGATTCGCATAGGGATAGGTGCCGTGGCATACCGCATCACCTGCTGAATTTGAAATCGAATTGGACCAAAACGGATCCCATGAATAGTTATACGCAAAGACATTACCGTTGGCTCCTGATTGCACGATCATGGAATGACGAAGATGTTCAAATACATTATTCTCTACTAAACACTCACCGGTTGTGGAATGTAACATCACGCCATAGGCTCGACCTCCCCCTCCATATTCATGGCCATGATGAAAGTAGGATCTGGAAATCTTTAGATTCGAGCTATATCGTACATCAACATGCGCATAAGTACATTTATTGGATTCAATCCCTTTCACCCAACAATTCACCGCATATTTAAATTGAATATTCGAGTTTTGGGATGGGGCTGTATTATCGATCCGATCAATTTTCAGGCATTCGATCCCAACGTTAGAGATGGTTCGTATTTTACGTATATATGGTTGTCTTGATAATGGATAATCCATTCTTAGTGGTGAGTGTAAATGTAGATTGAAACCGTCTACTCGTTCTACCTGTACCACTTGACCTACCTTTTTCAAGCCCCAAGGCCACTGTGTGTAATCAATGAAACTGGAATCATTCTGAATCAACTGAATCCAGTCGTCATCCACCAAGAGATTCGAATCGGCGATCTGAATGACGATATCATCTTTGGTGGCTGATTGAATCATTGAACTGGTATCGCTGCTTGAACTTCCACCCGCTACATAGATGCCATGCCCAACACCCCCCAGATCTAATTTTAAGGTTGTATTTTCAGCACCATCCCCTCTCAAAATTACACTGTCCGGTAAGATGATCGTCGAATTGAATAAAAACGTACCACTTGGAAATGATATGATTCCTGACTGACCATTCAACTGATTGATAGCTGCCTGTAAGGCCGTATCGTTAACGACGAGACCATCGCCAACTCCTCCAAAATTTTGAATATTTAAGATAGTACTTGGATATTGTACATTCTCTTCTTGCATCCCTGCCAATGTCCAATCGACAGAACGATTCGGTGGTAGTACTTGTGCCATTAAAATACTAGGAAGTACCATAACCAGAAATAAGAAAAAGAGGCGCAGGGCTTTCATAAACAACCTATTCATTTTATATAAATGTACAAAAAAACAGGCACTGTTTCGATCCTATTCCATTCATTAAAGTAGTATGTGGTTCCCTTTACACAATATCAATTGATAAAACACGATGTTTTAGAAAGTATGAACTTTTATGGCGTTGAATCATTTAAAAAAGTGATCTTTTTCAAAAAACAATAAATATCGTTTCAAAACAAGCCATACAATATCTTTCTAATAAGGATCCGAACCTAAAACAGATCTTTTTAAAGATTAAGCTTGAACCGATCGTATCCTCTCGTAATGTCTTTCACGATCTGATGAGTTGTGTCATCGAGCAACAAATACACTATCGAAGCACAAAAAAGATCTTTCAAAAAATGTTGGATAAAGCGGGCATTAGAGAGCTCACTATGCAAAATTTACAACGATTTGAGGAAGAAGGTCTGAAAGGAAGTAAACTATCGATTCGTAAGTATGAAACCATGCTTCATATCAAATCCTATTTTACACAAAATCATCTTGATTGGTTTGATCTAACTGAGACAGAAATCATTCAACATCTAAAAAACATAAAGGGAATTGGACCTTGGACGATAGATATGATTCTGCTGTACACCTTTGGTTTTCCTGATGTTTTCCCTATTGATGATTACCACGTTAAAATCGTAATGCATACAATCTATGTAGAGCACGCAGCAGGATTAACCAAAAAGCAACGCCGATCAATCATTGAGACATGGGCACCATATCGATCTTTGGCATTTCATACACTCATAAGCTACAAAGATGCAAATCGTAATCCGTGATCATTGGCTAGCTCTATGCGACTATTGATCAACAAGAATGTCATTTTTCACGGATAGAAAAACAGAACAAATTATAAAAATTATAAAGTTTAGGC
>CAXQBA010000516.1:0-11509 GCA_964221885.1 Luminiphilus sp.
GCCATTACTTCAAATGAATTCAACATTGTATCGCCCGATACCATTCGATTATATATTGAAGGTATCAAGGTGGGTGATGTTCCGCAATCTACATTCAGTGTAGGAGCAATGTATACTTTCCCATTTGGACTTAGAATTGATGCAGATTACTGGTATTGTATAGCCTTATTTTCTGATTATGATCCAGCTGACAGAACCGTTCCGGTTGAAACGCCAAGACCAGCTCTTCAATTACCTTCTTATGGCCTTATGGATGTTGGGCTTTCGTATATGTTCAAGTTCAAAGAATCAAAAATGATTGTACGATTTAACATGAACAATGTACTTGATACTCGATATTTAGCTGAAATACAGGATGTCACACCAGCTGCTGGAGAAACGATTGATTCTCAAATTGCACGTTCCAGAGGTTGGTATGGATTTGGTCGAACCTGGAATGTATCGCTTAAATATATTTTTTCCGATAGAAAATAAGTGGGAAAATTATTCGATCACAACTTTTTGAGTGTGAACAACCCCCAACCGATCAATTTGTAGAAAATAAATGCCACTACTTAGATTCTGAGTGGTGACACACATTATATTTTCAAGAGTTTTAGGCTTTATATGTTGAACAGGTTGCCATAGTGAATTGTAAAGCGTAAGTGATCTAATATCATCTACCGTCTGACCCTTCATGTTAATATAAAATTGCCCCTTATTCGGATTCGGATAAATAGAAATAGATGCTTGTCTTGACCAATTATTGAAATCAACTACTTTAATATCAGAATAGGATACATGACCCTCAACATCGATTACTTTCAATCTGTAATACGCCTTTTTTGTTTGATTTTTTTCATCAATATACGATTTGACCGACATATCTTCCGTAGTAAAAATATCCTCAAATAACATACCGTCTTCACTATATTGAATAGTTATGAATTGATTGGCTGTTGCATTATCAAACGACCAAGATATAATTGATTGATCAATATTGAATCGATCTACCTCGAACATCAGAATATCATTATCAAGAAATGTAATATCTTCAACAAAAACATCATCGATAAAATAATATGCTCCAGCTGTCACAAGCGCACATGAACCACCCTGACTTCCATTATCCTGAATAGTTGTACCTGCTGTATTATTAAAATTTCCAATAGTGATCCAACTCTCTCCTCCTGATGCAGTAAAAGTTCCACTTACCAAGGTCCAGTTATTCTTATCGGTTACTACATTACTCATAACATGCGGAAAAATGCCTGTTATGGGTTGATTTGATGATTGACTTAGGGGAGACGCACTTACATTCAGATCTAAATGATCCGACGCATATCGAGAAAAATCGGCTCTTAGAGCCCAAAACCCTAATGAATAGGTCTGTCCAGCAACAAGCGGACTTGATAACTGAACTTGCACATATTCTCTGCAATTTGAACACGATGTATAATGGGTAAAGATTCCGACATATCCTTCTCCAGTATGCGCCATATTAGATGAGCCTCCAAAATTACTAGGAACACCAACATTGGAACAAGCAGTACCAACCTGTGTGTAACAACTATTACAATAATCTGGTGATGTTATTGACCCACTAGGTCGCTGCCATGGAACAGCTAATTGTATCTGGCTATTTCCAGTAGGGCAAGAACTGAATGACTCAAAACTAGGATTAGGAACTAAATTTTGAGCTAAAGTAAAATTTAAAAAAAATACACATATAACGTATGTGAAAATAGATTGTAGAATACCTTTCATTACTTATCTTTTTTGTTTGGGCAAAACGTGCGATTAAATCACACATAAGTAAATCTAGACAATAATCGGGATGGGCTTTTACAACTCTTTAAACGTTCTTTTTGTAAAAGTGGATGTCAAAAATAAAAAAAAATACCATTTCATGAATCAAATTTTGAGAAATGGATGTATACATTCATATTAAATTAAAATTAAACTATTCATGACCCATTCTTCCTCTTCTCAAGGAAACGGAATTCGTATCCTTGGTGAAACATCTTCTATTCACCATTCGGTATTACATCAAGATGCTCTTGTATTTTTAAGTGAATTACATCGTCGCTTCAATGTGCGTAGAAAAAAATTACTTACAAAACGTCAAGAGGTTCAGACTGAATTAGATAATGGTCAACTTCCTAATTTTTTTGAGCACACTAAAGACATTCGTAAAAAAGAATGGCAAGTAGCTCCGCTACCAGAGGATCTTTTAGACCGTCGAGTTGAGATCACAGGGCCCGTGGATAGAAAAATGATCATAAATGCACTCAATTCAGGTGCTAAAGTTTTTATGGCTGATTTTGAAGATAGCAATTCTCCAACATGGTCAAATATTATTGACGGACAGGTTAATTTACGAGATGCTAACTTGAGAAATATAACATACAGCAATCCAAAAAATGGTAAATTCTACCAATTGAATGATACTGTAGCTACATTGATGGTACGTCCTAGAGGTTGGCACCTTGATGAGTGTCACTTAGAATGCGATGGAGAAGTAATGAGCGGTTCCTTAGTTGATTTTGGTCTCTACTTTTACAATAATCACAAACAACTTTTAGCCAATAATAGTGGTCCATATTTCTACTTACCTAAACTTGAGCACTACGAAGAGGCTAGATTGTGGAATGATGTGTTTCTGTTTGCTCAGCAATATGTTGGGATACCAACTGGAACTATAAAAGCAACCGTACTTATTGAGACGATTTTAGCCTCCTTTCAATTGCATGAAATACTCTTTGAACTTAAAGAACATTCAGCAGGGTTGAATTGTGGTCGTTGGGATTATATATTTTCATTCATCAAACGATTCAGAAATTTGGATGGGTATATATTACCTGACCGAGCAAAAGTGGGTATGACAACTCATTTTATGAGATCCTACTCGCAGCTTGTTATTCAAACATGTCACAAAAGAGGTGTACATGCTATGGGAGGTATGGCTGCACAGATTCCGATCAAAAATGATCCAGAAGCAAATGAGAAGGCTATCAATAAGGTTAAAAATGATAAACTTAGAGAGGTCAAAGATGGTCATGATGGAACATGGGTTGCTCATCCAGGACTTGTTAGACTAGCAATGGATATATTTGATGAACATATGCCTCAAGACAATCAAATCGAAAATAAACGTGACGATATCTCCATTTCAGCATCGGATCTAATCAAAATACCACAAGGCGACATTACCGAAAATGGCGTCCGAGAAAACATTAATGTTGGTATTTTATATACCGAAAGTTGGCTTAGAGGTATTGGAGCAGCAGCGATTTATCATTTAATGGAGGATGCTGCAACAGCTGAAATATCAAGATCACAACTTTGGCAATGGCTACATAACCAAATTCGTTTGTCAAATGGCCAACAATTTACATTTGACTTGTATGAAAAATTGCTACAAGAAGAAATTCAAAAGATAAAGGAATATGTAGGCATTGACTACTACAATAAAGGACGATTCGAAGAAGCTATCGAAATATTCAATCAACTGATCCGTCAAAAAGACTTCAAAGAATTTCTGACATTACCAGCGTATAAACTTATTCAAACATAATCATCATTGCAAGAGAACTGACCTATTTGATCTCATAACTATTATTAACTTTTACATTCGATCCATGGAAAAATCAAAAAAAATCAAAGAATTAATGGCTGATTGGGAAACCAACTCACGTTGGAGCGGTATTGAGCGCCCATATCATGCTGAAGACGTTTTAAAATTAAGAGGTAGTGTTCATATTGAACACAGTTTAGCCAGACTTGGAGCTAACAAACTCTGGAAAAAACTTCTAGGGCAAGACTATGTAGCAGGTCTAGGAGCCTTAACTGGAAATCAAGCAATTCAAGAAGTAACAGCCGGACTCGATGCAATCTACCTGAGTGGTTGGCAAGTAGCTGCCGATGCAAATTTAGCTGGTCAAATGTACCCAGATCAATCTTTGTATCCTGCAGATTCTGTACCTAGCGTTGTAAAACGAATCAATAACGCGTTACTACGTCGTGACCAGATCCAATCCGTTACTGGTGAGAGTAATATCGATTGGTTGGTACCAATAGTTGCAGATGCCGAAGCCGGGTTTGGTGGAAATTTAAATGCCTACGAGTTAATGAAAGCCTTGATTGAAGCTGGTGCTGCTGCTGCTCACTTCGAAGATCAGCTATCATCTGCTAAAAAGTGTGGTCATTTAGGTGGAAAAGTCCTCGTTCCAACACAAGAAGCGATCAATAAACTTGTTGCCGCCCGTCTAGCAGCTGATGTTATGGATGTCCCATCTGTAATAATCGCTCGTACAGATGCAGATGCAGCTGGTTTAATCACTTCAGATATTGACTCAAGAGATCACTCATTTATAACTGGCAAACGAACCAGTGAAGGATTCTATGAAGTAAGAAATGGAATTGAGCAAGGAATTGATCGTGGGTTATCCTATGCAAAATACGCCGACCTTGTCTGGATGGAAACATCAAATCCTGATCTAGGTATTGCCAAAGAATTTGCTCAAGCCATGAGAAATGAATACCCTAACAAAATGTTGGCTTACAATTGCTCACCATCCTTCAATTGGGCCTCAAAACTCAACATGGATGAAATGTTAACATTCAGGGAACAGATAGCTGAAATGGGATATAAATTCCAGTTCATCACCTTAGCAGGGTTTCATGCATTGAATACATCAATGTTTGAACTTGCTTTAGCCTATAAACGAAAAGGAATGGCAGGATACTCTGAGTTGCAAGAACGAGAATTTGCCTTACAATCAGAGGGTTTCAAAGCTGTCAAACATCAATCTTTTGTTGGTACACAGTATTTTGATTATGTACAAAATACTGTACAACGTGGTAAATCGTCAACTACGGCCATGAAAGGTTCAACCGAGACCGACCAGTTTCATTGATTAAATATATTTTAATTGTAATGAAAAGCTATCTATTTATAGGTAGCTTTTTTTTTGATCTATAAAACCCGAGTCCTAACATCAAACTAAAAAAAGGCAGTGATACAACAGCAGCTATTTTAATTCGTTCCTTAAATAGTTTTTCCTCCCGCTTACGAAGTAATTTTACATGTTCAGGGTTCATTCGTCCAGGTGAATGATTGTAATGATTATACTTCCAGGGTTTCATCTTATGGTTAGGCTTAAAAAAATCATTCAGAGAAATACCTGTACATTTACCTCTCTTCTTCTTTCGTATTTCATACTGAACCGAATCAATGAGTGTACCTCTATTATCATATAATAGCATGCAATCAGACTTTCTTGATAAACCAAAAGGAAGTACGGCCTCAACATGTATGCTATCCTTATGATACGATGAAAATAAAAGATCATTTCTTGCAAGTATCACATATCCATCTGATAGAATCGTACTCGAATCAAATGTATACATCCGATTCGAGCCGTCTGTCAAAGACCAACCCGATAGATTGATCGTTGTATCTGTTGGATTATATATTTCAATCCAATCGCCGGTATTTGAGTCACTGAAACAGATTTCATTAATCAAAATATTAGAGATTTCTGGTATCGATCTTCTAAAAATGGGACGAATACAATGGAACGAATCGCCTTCTAACAGAGTCAATGGAACCTCATATCTTTTTTTTCCATCCAAATCCCAATACAGAAAGGAGTATCCATCATATGAAAATGCTTGAAGGTCTACACGACTGCCTGACATGTAGGTCAACTCTTTTTTAGTATACAACTTGTATGTTTGATTTAACAAAACATAGCCTTCAGAATCTAATTCCACTCGTATAACATACGGATCCCCTAGCCATGAAAAATATGATTGAAGATGTTTCCTCATGTAAAAAGGACGCTTTCTAGCAAACGTTTTCATGCGCTCAACGTTTTTTTGCCATGTTTTTGATGATAAAGACCACCGAGCCCAATGTCTTGGTAATTCCAACTCAACACCTTGTATATATCGATCAATACGTTCTATGATCTGTGTTGAATCAAGAGTGAAATTCATATAATCCAAAAAATTTGCTACGAAGCGATTTTGAACATCTTGGTTTTCGAAAAGTTTCCGAATAATAAACGTACTCCATGGAGGATTAGGCCATTTAGGACCATTGGGCTTAGTATGAAAGAGAAGGCTGTTATTTTTATACCCTCTCCACCCATAATGACCTAATCCAAAATCTGTATCAAATAAGATCCAGCGCCACTTACCACCTTTTATTTGAGGACGCCAAAATTTAATATTTCCTCCTGCATCCTGATTATCAATATATATCTCCATGATCTGATAGGTCAAGAAATTCTCAACATCCATCATACTATCAACTTTTAAAAAATTGTCCGTATTCGACAAGTCATGAGCCCTCATATATGAAAGCATCCAATCATAATGTTTTCTAGTACCTGCTTTTATATCTCTTCTATGTTCAATAAGGTCCACACTGTCCTTATTAATTCCCAAATTTTCTTCAAGAAAATGACGTGTCAATTTCTCACGTAAATTATAAATACCCCAATATGTACCATTTATGTACACAATAGATGGTCGGTATGCTTGTACCTCCAAGCCCATATCAGCGCCAAAACTTGTTATCAATGCATCTCTAAAATGAGTTTCTCCAAAATCAGAGCCTGAATTTCTAAGAACGATCTTTTTAAACGACTCGATGGAGCGATCTGGAAATATCTGATGTGTTATCTTCGACGTACCATACGTTTTTTGACTAGCATGCAAGGCAAATGACTTTTGAGGAAAAATACGGCTCATACCACCAAAAACCTTGAAGCCTAATTTTCCCTGAAATACCTTTTTATGTCCTGTCTCAAAAAATTCAACATAGCATGGTTTTTCAATGTGCTTGTAAAAGTTTGCCCCTCTGTATGGAAAAGTATCTGAAGCATATGGACCCTTTGCAAAAAGACCTTTTACGGGATGAAATAATACCGATGGATTCACTGATAAGGATACAATTGCGAATTGGGTTGAATCAACGCCAAAAAAGTACGAATTCGTATGTATCTCTGAACGCTCTCCATGTTTATAAGAGGCTGCTCTAACAACAACCGTTGAATCTAAAACAAGTGGCTTGATATATACATTTGACCTTGTAGTAGGTTCAGAACCATTAGTTGTAAAGAAAATTTTTGAGCTATCAGGACCTGAAAGTGTAAGTGTCTGTTTTACCGTATAATATCCTGCTTTCAATGAAAAAGCAACTTGGGATTGAACGATTTGGACATTAATTCCAATCATTAAAAAAACACATAAATATATACGTACCCGTTGATCCATAATTAGACAAAAACAAAATTTCATTTTCAAAATATGATATTCTTACTTATTTTTGCGGATTCACACAATAAAACACCTTACAAATGAACCAAAGACTTATTAAGCCAATTAACCTTCCTATTACTTCATGGGCAAAAGAAGATCAACCCAGAGAAAAACTAAAAGAGTTAGGTAGGAATGCACTGTCGAATGCAGAACTAATAGCCATACTCTTAGGGAGTGGAACAAAGAACAGATCTGCTGTTGATATTGCAAAATCTATTTTGAAAACCTGTGATGACAATTTACAATCACTAGGACAAATCAGTTTACATCAGCTTCAACAATTTGTAGGAGTCGGGCCAGCTAAAGCTATTACCCTATCTGCTGCACTTGAATTAGGCATAAGACGGCAATCTGATGATTCTCTTAAACGTTCAAAAATAACACAGAGTTCTCATGCGTACAAAGCATTACTTTCATCATTATCCGATCTAGCTTTTGAAGTTTTCATTGTTTTAGTATTAAACCGATGCAATGAAATCATAGGTAAAATTCATGTTAGCACGGGTGGTGTAAGTAGTACGGTAGTCGACTCAAAAAAACTATTTAGGAAAGTATTAGAGTTTGAACGATGTACATCCATAATACTAGGTCATAATCATCCGTCTGGAAACCCCACACCAAGTACCGAAGACATTCGATTAACCAAACAGATCAAACAAGCTAGTGAATTACTTGGTATCCAAACCCTAGACCACATCATCGTTGCCAACAATACTTACACAAGTTTCGCTGATGAAGGTTTACTACATTAGGGTATATAGATATCGTCCAGTAAGTTATCTTTTTTTGCTGATGAAACAGCTATTGATGTTCCGTCATTCATAATAATCTCTGGCGACTTAGAGCGAATAAAACGTTTGATGTAATCTGGGTTGATAATATGTGACCGATGTACTCTTTTAAAGCCAAATTGAGACAGAACAGATTCATATTCACCTAAATTTTTTGATGTCCAAATCTCTTGTCCATCATTAAGCACAAACAACGTGTAGCTCTTATTAGATTGACATCGTATAATATCTTTTATCCGAACGAAAATATATCCATCCGATGTGGCTAAGGCCATTTTCTGATCTGGATTTTTATTGATGGCGGACTCTAAAAGTTTAAATTGCGCTTGATTCTGATAGAATTGCTGTACTTTTTCACGATATCTATCCAAAGCCGATTTTAACTCATCAAGCGCCACTGGTTTAATGATATAATCCAACGCGGCCATTTTGATGGCTTGTAGTGCATACTGACTATATGCCGTTGTAAAGATCACCTCGAAATGAATTTTGTCAAAATACTTATAGATCATAAACCCATTCTCTTGCGGCATTTCAATATCAAGAAATACTAAAGGGTGTTCATATTGTTTAATGAGTTGTACACCATCTTTTACATTACTTGCTTCGCCAACAACTCTGACTCCATCGCAGTAATCATTCAATAATGATCTTAAAAAGACTCTTGTTTGTTCTTCATCCTCTATGATTATGCAATCAACCATATGCTAAATATTTACAGGCACCCATATCTCTGATCGGAAACCACCTTGATCATTAGGATTATTTGTTTGAGCAAAAACAGTTTTTCTTTTTTGTACACCTTCAACACCATTCAATATATCAAGTCTTTCTTTAATAACAATAGTACTTGAATATCTTTTTTTCTCCTTGACTGTAAAGGATTCCTTATTTCTGATACCTACGCCATCATCTTCAACACTACAATATAAATAATCCTCCTTGATTTCCATTATTATCACCAAATGCCCCTTTCCTTCTTTATGTAGTAACCCATGCTTAAATGAATTTTCTATAAGTGGTTGTAGGATCAACGGCGGTATATAAATCTCTTTATTGAAAATCTCTGGGTCATAATCAAACTGAACATCTATACGATTTCCAAATCGCATTAGCTCCAAATTCAGATACAGTTTTAGAAATTCAATTTCATCTTCAATATGTATTTTATTCTCTTTTGAATATTCAAAGATCAGCCGCATAAGCTTTGCAAATTGGGCATGATAGTTTAAGGCCAATTCCTTTTTATCCTGCATCCAAAAACTCTGTATCGCCGTCATTGCATTAAAAACAAAATGAGGATTCATTTGTGATTGTAATGCCTGCATTTTGAGTTGATTGATCGAATTCTTTGTGATCAACCTATTTTGTATTCTCTGATAACGCAATTGTAGAATCAAATAAATAAATAATCCGACGATTACCAGTAACAAAAGATAAAACCAAATGGTCTGGTAGAACGGTTTACTGATGACAAATGAAAACCTGGTTACATCTTTACTTTGAAGTCCATCCTCATTAATGGAGATCACTTCTAGTGTGTATGAACCTGAATTCAATCCCTGATATCTTAAAAAATTGGCTTGGGCAGGTTGTTGATACCAACTGGAATCTAACCCTAAAAGTCTATACTTATAATGAAAAGCACCTCTGCTTCGCAAACTTGAACCAGTGATCTTAAATTCAATACTATTTTTATCGTAAGGAATAATGAGGTCATTCTCTTTTTGATCATTAATTCTTATAAGTACGTTGTTAACTTTTACTTGTTGTAGATAAACTAATGGTGGAACCTTATTAATCGCATTCACATCAGCATTAAAAAGCACAAGACCACTACTTGTTGCAACATAAACCACATCATCAAATACGGCGATATCATAAACCTCGTTGGAAACCAAACCATCTAACTGATCATAACGAACAATTTTCCCAGTTGGATAATGTACTTTTATGACACCCTTGTCTGTTGCCAGCCAAATAATCTCTCCCTGTATCTCCATAGAACGAACGAGTGCATTCCCAAAAAAAGATGGATCATTGAATTCATAAACTACCTTTTTATCTTTGAGACCAAAAAGACCCTGCTCATAGGTGGCAACCCATGTGATTCTTTGATCATCCTTCATTATTTTACAAGCTCGTAAATTCCCAGTTGATGATACTTGAATATTTACCGAACCTGTATCCGTATATACATATAAAGAATCAAAGTACGATATCCAGACTTCATTTGATTCATCATCAGAAAAAATCGCATTGGTTCGAGCAGTACGAATCCACCCCCTGAATAGCTTTTCGTCTTTGCTTGAAGCATTATTATTCGAATAGATGATATCCTTTTTTGAAAAAGGTACTAAAGTGGATGATATAGGTTTTTGCCCAAGATTAAACTCATCAAAAAAAAAGGCATAACTACCGATCATTACACCAAGCATAAAAATACTGTCTTGGAAAAGAGACATATTATAACCAGTAATACCACCCGGTATCATTTTGCTGGATAAATCAGCAGTATTACAAATAAAATTATTGTAACAACATATAATAGCACGATCATCACTAGGCATGGAAAATATACCTGTCACATTATCTTTATTTGATAATAATGTGTGTTTAAAATTGGCATTTGAAAAGTCGTATGTACTCAAATATCCGTCCGAGTGCCCAATCAACAACCTAGTATCATTGACCACCTCTATTTCATTGCATTTCGAAATAGGAATCGTAGAATTTGAAGGATCATAATAGATTATATCCGTAGATGGAATGATCCAAATACCTGACCCAAGTGTCCCAATGACAAGATTACCCTCTCTATCAAATAAAATCTCCGACACATCAACATCATGTAATAGTTTCCTGACACTATAACTCTCATTGTTGAGATTTATTTTTAACTCATACAGTCCAGATGATGTCCCTAAATAGACATGTTGGCTATCCTTTACTTCTGCCCTATAAAGCGTTCCTAAATTAAGATCACTTAGTTCAAAAGTAAACTCAGCTTCCCCTCGAATATCAAAAATCTTTATAACTTCATTTAGTCCATTTGTTAATATAATATGATCATCTGTTAAAAAGCTACAAAAGGATTCTGATAATTCATCAAAACTCAAAAGCTTGATACTTCGAAATGAATCAACCTCCATTTTATAGATATATTTCAAAGTACTTACTATAAATTCTCCTTGATTGTTGATGTCATAATCATATGAACTGATACCAAGATGAAATCCCTTAATCTCTTGAATCGTTGAATCTGATAAGGATGAAGTGTAGATCTTATTTGATAAGATTACAAGCGTATCATTTATAAATTCGAACTCAGTGTATGGATTTACTGTAACCTCATCTGGCATTTTATAAGGGTGAATAGTATCATTCTCAATATAATAGAATTCACC
>CAXQBA010000517.1:0-5198 GCA_964221885.1 Luminiphilus sp.
ATCATTGGAAAATAATGATTGATGAACCCCCTTCTGAATACCCAACCAAAAACGATACACACAAAAATACAGATCAAGATCATTTCTTCTTTTTTTAATCGTCCCAATAGCTGATACCTTTCCTGTATCACCTTTTTATTCATAGTGATTGATGACAAATTTGATCGACCTAAACCAAAGACGAGATATACATATGAAAGAATTAATAATCCAAATGACAACGGAAATGCAAAAACAAACCACGAAATAAAACTGACTTCAATAGACAAACTAGATTGGATGATTCCGGAGAAAATTAGATTGGTCGGAGTACCAATCAAGGTTGCCATACCACCTATCGAAGCAGAATACGCAATACTTAATACAATGATTTTCTTGAAATAAATCTGATCAAAACCATTCGTTAATTGACTCAATATTGCTACAATAATAGGAATGATCATTATCGTTGTGGCCGTATTCGAAAGAAACATTGATAAAAAATAGGTTGATAACATACAACCTAATATCAATTTTTTAGGACTTTTTGTAAAGCGCTGGATGATCCACAAAGCAATACGTAGGTGTAATTGCCATTTCTCTATGGCAGTCGCAAGAATAAATCCACCTATGAATAAAAATAGGATCGGATGAGCATAGCTACTACTCAAACTCTTCATGTCTGCAAAACCACATATGGGAAATAGAACTAAAGGCAAAAGAGCCGTCATTGCCATTGGAATCACCTCTAACACCCACCATATAGCCATCCATATTGTTATTCCTAATAATTGATGGCCATGATAAGACAATCCATCACATGGAAGAATATTGATAATAATGAGAAAAAGGATTGGCCCACTTATTAATCCTATTATTTCTTTCGTCATTTTATTAATTTTACAACATAACTTACGTTTATGAATGTACTGATCGTTAGCGCTACTCTTTTTGAAGTACTCCCCTTACAGGAATACCTCCATGACCAGTTTGAATCTAAAGATAATAAAACCTTTAGGAAAGATAGTCTGACCATTCATCTGCTTATTACAGGTATTGGCTATCTGAATACGAGTCTATATGTTGGTAGAATTATGCAAGCTAATAAGTATGACTATGTTATAAACTTAGGAATTGCAGGATCATTTAATAAAGACCTTACTTTGGGTGAAGTAGTTGAAATAGGAAAAGATACCTTCTCTGATATTGGCGTCCAAGAAAATGATGGTCAATTTACAGATTGGTTTGAGATGGGATTCATGGAAAAAAATGAAACACCTTTTACTGAAGGATGGATAATGAATACAACCAGTGGATCATTAAAAGAAGTTTCTTGTATCACATCTAATCTAGTTCATGGCCATATGCCTAGCATAGAGGGCATATACAACAAATATAGAGCAGATATTCAAACTATGGAGAGTGCTGCAATCCTGTTCATTTGTAAAATCGATAAGATCCCATGTACACTGATTCGAAGCATCTCGAATTACGTGGATAAAAGAGATAAAGATAAATGGGATATCCCTTTGGCCATTGATTCGCTAAACAAAGTGGGAATTCAACTTATTGAATCATTCCTTTAAATGTGATCAAAGAATATCTGCGATCACTCGTTCCACTTTCTTAAAATAGAACAAACCAAGAATGAAAAGTATAAAGATGGCGCCAAAAGAATAAAAAGCATAGCTGTGTAAAGGATCACCACCAATAACACACCAACGCATCCCTTCAACTACACCTGCCATAGGATTCATGTAAAACAACCATTGATATTTTTCTGGTACAGAACTAGCTGGGTACGCAATCGGTGTTGCATACATGCCCACACGTAATAACATTGGAGTAATGTGTTGAAAATCTCGAAAACGAATGGTCAATGCACTCATCCATATTCCGGCTGTAAGACCAGATATAACCGCTACAAGAAAGAAAAAAGGAAAATAAATAATGTTTCCACTTAACGGGAATTGATATATAATCAAACAAATGACCAAAATGCAAAGAACAATAGCAAAATCAATGAACGCAGTAAACGATTTTGACAATGGTATGATCAATCTCGGAAAATAGATCTTCTTTACCATATTTTGAGCTCCGATGATCGAATTACCAGCCTGCGCTAACACCTCTGAGAAATACTGCCAACCACAAAGACCAGCTATCGTATATATAATATGAGGAATTTCTACACCATCAGCTGTGAAAACCTTCGTTTGTGCAACAGTCCCAAATACAAAGGATAAAATAACTAAAGTAAAAAGGGGATTTATCAATGCCCATACAAAACCAACAAATGTTTGTGCATATTTTACTCGAATGTCACGAT
Source organism: Luminiphilus sp. (assembly GCA_964221885.1). Taxonomy (GTDB): domain Bacteria; phylum Bacteroidota; class Bacteroidia; order Chitinophagales; family Saprospiraceae; genus Aureispira. The sequence continues at coordinate 2,309 of CAXQBA010000517.1, forward strand.
ATGTTAATGTTACAAGTAACTCGCGATACATCCACAGTTCACGAATGTTAAGATTTAGTTTTTTGTTAGATTCTATAACCTGTTGCATGCACTATTTTTATCTATCGGAACAAAAATATTCAAAAATAATTCGAATCAATAATAAGTTATATGTTTTAATGCGCAATTTTATTAAATTCGATCAGTAAATCAATCATATATGTTATCAATCATTGCATATCTTCTTATTCTACTGGTTACATTTATAATTTTAACACCTGTTGCTTTCATTATAAGATTAATCCTAGTTGGACTTTTTACAAAATTGTATGCATCTATCGCATCTAATAATCCGATTAAAGTAGTTCAATTCTCTATTAAATCTGCACAACCAATGGGATTTGTAACTAGTCTGATACATGGATATCTAGCCATACAATGTGGTATTATTATTCTTCGTGGTATTGGTCTTCAAATAGATATTTTCTTACCTGTTTTTATAGGCGCTGCTTTTCTTTTTTTTGGTATTCGACGTATTACGACTCCTGCAGACATTAAGGTCAATGAATCTGATAATGTTATCCAGCATAATGATCAAATGAAGATCATTCTTGATAAAGATGCTCACGATCCAGAGGCTGCTGAAGATCCAATGAAAGAAATGAAGGATAAAATGAATGCCAACATTAAAAATCAACTGCAAGACTTTATGCAAGGTAATAGTACTGTAGTGCTTATAGGTAGGGTTACTGGAGTTGTACTTGGAGCACTTCCAATCATCAAAGCCTTCCTTGCCTAATAGAGACCATTATTTGAATTCATCATTCGGGTGTCTGACCATTATTCATAGTGTAAAGTACAATAAGACCAATTATTGCTGCTACTACTAGGATAGCAAACGTTATCTTTATCCAAGAAAGTGGTTTCTTTCCAGCAATTTTACCCGTTTGTCCATTAACTACGAATTGGTAAATTTTATCATTGTATCTGTACGAACAGATCCACAATGGCAGAACAATATGCTTGAATGTTTGACCCCATTTCTGAGAGTTAACACGCAAAAACCGCTGTGTATCTCCACCCAATTCCCTACTGGCCTGCTGTTTGATCTCCGTATCCATTTTTTGATCTGCGATACCGTAGCCATCCTTAACATCGATATTGTAGATCTCTGATTCCCATCCTACAACAAGATCATTGTTATAATTGATCACTTTTTCTAACTCAAATGGAAAGATCTTTTCAATGATCTCTGTTGGCATATTCTTAGATGCAACAACAAGTACATCATCGAAGAAACGTTCAAAATATCCACTTCGATGAACCCATCTTGTTTTTCTAACTTGTCTGGTCTTAGTTTCGCCATTACTCGTGTAAGTTTCTGTCTCATAATAGTAATATCCGGCATCACCTCTCCAATTATTTCCCGTATGAGCATCATATGTCCAAAAGGGTACATATATACCATGGACATCACCTAACTGAGCCAATTGTTTCAATTGGTTGGGATGAAACCATCCTTTCTTAATCCAATCTTGAAATTTATTGGTAGCATTTTGTTTATCAATTTGAAAAGGTAGAATGCCTTGTGGTTGAATCAAATTTTTATCAAAAGCTGTTTCATTAACCTTTTCAGATCCACAGAAATTGCAGCGTACGGAAACTTTATCATCATCGATCATAAGTTGTGCACCACAGCTACCACAATCGATTACTTTCTTCGATATCTGTGAGGGGCTATATGATACTTGGGCACTCATTGCTTTTTCCAATGATTGCTCACGGATCAGATCATTTGATTCGTCATGTGATTTTTGATATCCACAGTGGTCACAATTGATCATATTCTTTGAAGCTGAATAATTCAGTTGAGAGCCACAAGTTGGACACGGTAGTTGTTTGATCCTTTTAAGATACTCTGGATTCGCTGAGAATTCCTGTTCTTCTTGATTTTCTGCAAATTCTTCCATGTCGTGCTATTTAAATAACGGATAATTCCTTTCCTACTTTTGTGAATGCGGCTACTGCTTTTTCCAAATGATGTGGTTCGTGCCCTGCTGATATCTGAACACGAATTCGAGCTTTACCTTTTGGAACAACAGGATAATAAAAGCCAATGACATAAATACCCTCGTCCAATAATTTTGCCGCCATTTGTTGAGATAATACTGCATCATACAGCATGATCGGAACAATCGGATGATCTCCCGGTATAATATCGAAACCTGCCTTGGTCATTTCATTCCTGAAATAGGTTGTATTATGTTCTAGTTTATCTCGTAATGATGTACTATTCATCAGAAGATCCAGGACTTTTATAGAGGCTCCTACAATAGATGGGGCAACGGTATTTGAAAACAAATACGGTCTAGATCGCTGTCGTAGCATATCAACGATTTCTTTACGAGCAGATGTAAAACCACCTGATGCTCCGCCAAGCGCCTTACCTAATGTTCCTGTAATGATATCAACACGCCCCATAACATCTCGATATTCATGAGTTCCTCGACCTGTCTTTCCAAGAAAACCAGTGGAGTGACATTCATCGATCATAACCATGGCGTCATATTTGTCAGCAAGATCACAGATCTTATCAAGTTGAGCAATCGTTCCATCCATGGAAAACGAGCCATCTGTTACGATTAAACGACGCCGAGCAGATTGAGATGCTTTCAACTGCTCTTCAAGATCCGCCATGTTATTGTGTTTGTATCTGTATCGTTGTGCCTTACATAACCGTACACCATCAATGATGGACGCATGATTCAATTCATCTGAAATAATGGCATCTTCCTTGTGCAAAATAGGTTCAAAAAGACCTCCATTAGCATCAAAAGCAGCCGCATAGAGAATCGTATCCTCCATGCCTAAAAAGGTCGATAATTTGTCCTCCAATGTTTTATGAATGTCC
>CAXQBA010000518.1:0-2654 GCA_964221885.1 Luminiphilus sp.
ATTGGACATACAAATGGATGCTCAAAAGGCAATGAATTCTCAATGGAACTATCCAATAACAGAGTAAAAACAATCTTTTCTTTTCTTGATAAGGGACAAGTGAATCAAACTCGATTCAATGGACACGGCATTGGTTGCGAGAAAATGATCTACCCGATTGATAGTCGTTTGAATTATTTAAATAGACGTGTGGAAGTAAAAATTGTGTCTATCTAATTCTCAAAGGCATATTGGATGATGTTAGCGCCCATTTCAAGTGCTAATCTTCGAACGGAATACGGATCGTTATGTACCTCAGCATCCTCCCAACCATCACCAAGATCACATTCAAACGTGTAAAAACATACTACACGCCCCTCCCAGATCAATGCAAGTCCTTGAGGTGGTTTGTTATCGTGCTTGTGAATTTTAGGTAATCCTTCTTTGAATTGAAATCGTTGGTGATAAATTTCATGTGAAAATGGCAATTCTACAAAGTTAAGTTCAGGGAATACCTTTTTCATGGCAACTCGGACAAATGGATCCATCCCATAGTTATCATCAATATGTAGGAAACCACCAGACTGTAGATATAAACGTAAATTTTGAGCATCCATATCAGAAAAAACAACATTACCGTGGCCCGTCATATGTATATACGCATAATCAAAAATATCGACAGAACTAACCTCTATCGTTTCGTACATTGGATCCACTTTGGTCTTCAATTGTTCATTACAGAATGCAGCCAAGTTGGGTAATGCTGTGGGATTTGAATACCAGTCACCACCTCCACTATATTTCAGTAAGCCAAACTTTACCTGCCCCTCTGATGAGGATTGTCCATAGTTGAGATATGGAATACATAGTACCAACAAAAAGAATAAACGGTTCATCATAATATTAACGATGGAAGATCATTTTATAACGTTGATCGATTTGACCTTTCTTAATTTTATCTAATTTTTTTTTGATTAGACGTTTTTTTAAAGGCTTTAACAAATCAGTAAATAATACACCCTCTAAATGATCATATTCATGCTGAATGACACGTGCTGTGATACCATCAAATACTTTATCGATCAAATTAAAATTCCGATCGTAATATTCAATTCGAACCTGTGGTTTACGCATGACTTGACCTCTAATATCTGGAATGGATAAACATCCCTCATCATATTCCCATGCTTTCCCAGCTTCTTCAATGACGATCGGGTTGATAAAAACTTCTTTTACAAACTCTGATGACTCTTCCTCACGATCATCGACATCTAATTGGAGTGTATCAATAATAAATAAACGAATATTTCGACCTATTTGCGGGGCGGCCAATCCCATACCATTGGTGTGATACATCGTTTCGAACATATCATCAATCAACTGTGGTAGTTTTTGATAATCTTCTTCAATTTCAACGGTATCCTTTCTCAATATAGGATGACCGTATGCATAAATTGGTAGTTTCATAATTTTTTCATTCTTCGTAAATCCCCATATAATCCTGCAAAATAATACAAGCACTCACTTGATCGATCAAACTTTTATCTTCTCGATCTTTTTTCTTTTTTACTGTTTTGCGAATAATATCCTCAGCACGTTTAGAGCTAAATCGTTCGTCATATCGTTCGATCTTCAAATATGGAAATAATCGCTTTATTTTACGAATTAGACCCACAATTAACGGTTCAATTTTCGAATCCGTTCCATCTTTTTTAGACGGTTTACCAATCACGATAATATCAACAGATTCTTTTTTTAAATAAACCGATAAATACTCAATCAGTTCATGTGTTGCAACGGTATCCAAGGGAGTAGCAATAATCTGCAGCGGATCCGTAACAGCAATACCTGTTCGTTTGGTTCCATAGTCTAAGGCTACTATTCGCCCCATTAATGGCCGTATTTATGAATCTCAACCGGTATTTCAGAAACTGGCATGAGTGGTTCGACCATTGGATACAATAGCAAAAAGGTAATTGCACCTAGAGCAAAACCAATTAGAGCTAGCCAGGCTATGTTTTTGAGGTACCAAACAAAATCAATTTTCTCCATTCCCATAGCTGCAACACCCGCTGCTGAACCAATGATCAACATTGATCCGCCTGTTCCAGCCGAATAGGCCAAAAACTGCCATAACATAGAATCAGTCGGTGAAGTATACATTCCCATAGCCGCTGCCACTAAAGGTACATTATCAATGAGTGCAGAACCAATTCCTAAAAGAATGATCACAATACTTCGGTCGGGTTCTCCACCATCAACTTCCGTAGCGAATCTTGTATCTAACCAATTTGCCAAATCAGCCAAAACACCTAACGATTCTAAAGCAGCTACAGCCATCAAAATACCTAAGAAGAAAAGGATGGATGACATCTCGATTCTAGAAAGAGCATTGTGTGCTGAATAATGATGCTTATCTTCAAACTCTTCATCAGGATGGATAAATTCCGATACTGCCCAAACAATACCTAATGAGATCATCATTCCTACATATGGAGGTAAATGGGTGAACGTTTTAAAAATGGGAACAAACACTAATCCTGATAATCCAACAGCCAACATGACTTTGCTACTGGTAGTGATATTGTGGAACTTGTCATTTTCATCCACATCATCAGGGATCGTTATATTACCTTTCATATACGGCATCTTCGACATAATAAAGGTCGGAACAA
>CAXQBA010000519.1:0-3339 GCA_964221885.1 Luminiphilus sp.
ATGGCGTATCGCAATATTATTGATTTAGATGAGCAGGTACAACACGAATGTGTGAATTCTATAGAACTGATCAAAGAAAATTTGGAATTTTGGAGAGGTATTGACGTAATTGAAAAAATTTCTAATCTAACGTAACTCTGTTGAAGAATATAGAGTTTTCTTTCCCTTTAAAAAATGAATCTATATTGATTCTACGAGCAATGTGTAGCTCTTCTTCTTTAATTTGAAAAATAGGGTATGAACCTCTTGGTGAGAACGAGGTGTCATTTTTTATAAATAGATTGATGTTTCGTTCTTTTGCAAATGCAATGGCTTCTTCTTCCGTTACAATTGCACCCCTAGTGTCACCACTAAGATTTGCACTAGTACAAATGATCGGATTGAATCCTATTTCATTGAACAAAGGATTAGGTGATTTTGGGAGATGCGTATATAAGGTATCAACTAATTTTGAAATATTATCATTAGAAATATAGATTTGGTGTGTTCCATTTTTTACCGTAGGGCTTTCAAATAATTTGTCGGTAAGATCAAAACGAAGGAACGAACCATTAAAAAAGTCAGTTACAGCTAATACATCGTGATATATATCGGGTAACTGTATACCTGGAATGTTTAGAATGTTATTGAAACTACCAAAGATTGAACTATAGAATTTGTTGGCCAAACGCTGTTTGATGGTATTCAGCGATTGTACACCATACTCATTGGATGGAGCTATTAGTGCATATACCTGGTTGAATTGCAATATAACACCTACAAACTCTTTACTAAATTCATCAAGAATAAGGTCATTTACAACAGGGTCATTAATATGGATGATGTTCAAGGCTAAACAGATGATTTTTCCATCAGAAAATCTACAACCTGCTTATCGGATTGAGAGAAGATGGATTTAAGTTGTTTAAATTGATTAAGAGCGAATGTTGTATTATATGTTTCAAGTGTAAGGTTTTCAAAGTCTAAGGATATCGAGTGTGCTTCCTTCATTTCAAATAATTTGAATGTAGATTTTATGGAATGGCCGATCTTAGTTATTTCCTCGAGATTATTTTCTTCAATGGCGTGTTGTAATCGACTGAGATTGGACGGCATCTCAACATGATATGCTTCTAGTATTTCTACTGCATTTGCTGTATCGTTATCAACTAACTGTAGCACACTATTGATCAGGCTCTTTGTTTTAGTTTTACTTTTTTTCAAATTTGATTTGGGGATCATTTTCAGTTGTAGTGTTGCTCCGATCTTGTCGATCAATTCATCACTTGAAAAGGGTTTAGGTAGATAGTCTGTAAATCCGACTTCAAAACATTTATCAATGTCTTTTTGTACGGTATTAGCAGTTTGTGCAATGATCGGTACATCAATTTTATGCTTTTCTCTGATGAGTTGAGTTGCAGAAATCCCATCCATGACGGGCATCTGTAAATCCATTAAAATGATATCAAACGATTTATGGAAGAGAAGATCTAGCGCCTCTTTACCATTTTTTGCTTCAGTTAATTTCGCACCTTGTTTTCTAAGTATGGAGCGGGCATAGAATAAATTTACTGAATTGTCTTCTACAAAAAGTACTGAAATATTGGAGAGGTCATACGTGAATGATTGACTATTAACTTTTTTGGTAAAGGAAGAATTGTGATCTTTCTTGATTTTGAATTGGATAATAAATTCACTCCCAATATTCTTCTTGCTTTTGACTTCTATTGTGCCGTTCATCTTTTGAACAATTTCTCGGACAATATTCAGACCAAGTCCTGTGCCGCCATAATTTCGATTTATAGAGTCATCTTCCTGTGCGAATGGATTGAAAATGGTCTCAATTTTACTTTCATCTATACCAATTCCAGAATCTTTTATGATGATCTCAAGTGTTTGATCATTCTTAACTTCTTTAAGTAGATGAACATCTAGAGTGATGCCTCCCTTTGAAGTAAACTTTATGGCGTTGTTAAGTAAATTATTGATCACTTGATTGATCCGCAACGAGTCTCCAATAACGTTCCAATGTATATTTTCATCAAAAGAAAATTGAAGAAAAAGATTTTTTGAGTTTGCCTGTGCACGATACATTTCAATGCAATCAGCCAGCGTATCTTTTAAGTTAAAGGCAAATGACACGAGGTTGAAGTTGTCAGACTGTATTTTGGAAATGTCTAAAATATCATTGATTAAATTCAGTAATACTTTGGACTGATTATTAACAATATTGACAATTTTTTGCTGTTCATCATTGAGCTCAGTATCAGCCAATAATTTTGAGAGCCCAATGATACCATTCATTGGAGTTCTTATTTCATGACTCATTTTAGCCAAGAAATTCTGTTGGGTGTTACTTGCCTCTTTTACTTTATTGTAGGATAATAGTATTTGCCTATGAAATTCTTTTTCTGCTTTCAAAAAAAGAAGGTTAGAATAGGTATTCCCAGCTAAGCGGCATACGAAAGAAAGTACTTTAATATGTTCGTCTGTAAAATAGTTAGGGGTTTTACTCGCAAAACCAAAAGATCCCAAAGCTCTTTCTTTCGTATTGATCGGGAGCCAAAGTCTGGATCTTACGACAAAAGATCGTTTGCTATCAACAGCCTTTTTGTGTGCATCTTTGGCAAACATGTCGGGTACATGCAAGGACTCTCCTGACTTGAAAACAAAACCTGGATGGCGGTCCATAGCCGTACGCTCACTCTCCACTTTCTCCTCTTCAGTAAAACCTTTGTTAGCAAATAATTTGAGTTTATTTTCATCTGGAGACCAAAGAAAAATAGATGTGTACTCCACACTGACAAACTTCTCAACGATATCAATGAGTCCGTTTGCAATTGAGGTTGCATCTGTAGCATTATTAATAACTTCAGCCACATCGCTTAAAGAAGATAGTATTTCTCGCTTTTTTGAATCCATAATTGGTGTGAATACCAATTTTGTAAACGTAATGGTACCATAAATGGTTTGTAAATTTACTATTTTTTTTCTCTTTGGGAAAGAGTTCTTAAAATAAGTATGTATTCAAAAAAAATCTATGTGATAGATTTATTCAGTACTCATGTCTGATAATAGCAAATAATTATCCCATCCTGAGGGGCATTTTTTCTTCATGGAATTTTCTAATTCGTTCAAGGTTACCTCTTTGTAAAGTTCTTCTTTTGCTTGAATTTCCAGTAACGCAGTAGCTGCATCCAAAATAGATTTTGGATTATCTATGTTTACGTTTTCCATGGCAGAGCACATTTCATCTGCCATAGAATCCACTGTTTTTTGATCCGTTCCACAACTGAATGTAACAAATAGAATAATGGCGATGATTAGTAAGTTTTTCATAGCGTTGAGGTTAAAATGGTA